>JBATDL010000464.1:0-10147 GCA_049663445.1 Candidatus Competibacter sp. | reverse complement strand
GGCGATCTGCCATGGCCTTCACCAATAGCCGCCATACCGTCAAGCGCTTTGACTCGGAAATCGACAGCCTGATCGCACAGGTTCTGGAAATGGGGCGGGCCGCCGGGCAGCAGGTCGAGCAGGCGGTCACCGCATTCAGGGCCGGCGATATCGAACTGGCGCAAGCAGTCGTGGCCGGTGACGACGTTCTCAATCGCCGTGATCTCGATATCGATCGGGCCTGTATTCGCCTGTTGGCCCGCCGTCAGCCGGTCAGCACCGACATGCGCCTGGTGATGTCCCTGCACAATGCCGTCGCCGATTTGGAGCGGATTGGCGATGAAGCCAAGAGCATCGCTGAGAAGGCGCTAGCGATTCAAGCGCGCGGCGGCGAGTTGCATCAAGGCGTTGCTTATGACATGGACCGCCTGGCCCAGGTCGCCATCCAGCGGTTCGTGGCGGCGCGGGACGCGCTGGCCCAGTTGAACATCGAGCAGGCCTGGTGGCTGGTGCGTCAGGAGGAAGATCCAGTGGAGGAGGTGTTTCAGGATAGCCTGCGTTCGCTCAGCGTGCTCTCGTTGGAGGGCGGGCCGATGGTGGCGACGATCATCGATGTGGTGCTGGCGTTCAAGGCCCTCAAGCGGGTCGCCGACCACGCCGACAATCTGGCCGAATACGTGATCTATATCGTCGAGGGGCAGGATATTCGGCACACCACTGGCTGAGCGAAGGTGATGCCAAACACGGCTTCCTTTCCCGGCTTACAGTCCGCCACGAGCGCCCAGTGCCGCAGTCAGCACGACGAGCACCCCCAGCAGCAGGTTGATCCACAGTAGCCGGCGTGCCCACTCCAGCCGGCGACCGGCCACGGCCCAGTCGCTGGCGGCGACCGCCTGCCGCAACGGTAGGAACATCGCTAAAAACAGCGTCAGGTAAATCAACACCATCACGATCCCGACGCCAGTCATCAGATGAATGTGCCAGCCCAAGTGCGCCATGCCGCCGTAGCCGGCGATCAGCCAAAAGCCGGTCAGTGGCAGAACGACAACCGCAACCCAGACCAGCCAGAAGAAGCGGCCCAACACCGACGTCAGGAAGGCGATCCGCCGGGGTGGTTCCAACTGCGCCACCGCTACCGGTCGCAGCGCCAGTTGAGCAAAAATCATGCCGCCGACCCAGACAACGGCGAACAGAACGTGTAAGGCGTAGGCGAAAGCCATGGTATTCAGTCTCCAGTTGGGAACGAGGTGGAACGCTGTTCCTTGTTCTGTCGCCGCAACTCGCCGTCCAGTTCGGCTAACCGTTGCGGCGTTCCGATATCCCGCCAGCCGCCGCGATAATGCGTGCCGGTCACCCGCCCGTCCGCCATCGCCCGCCGCAGCAGCGGACCCAGCGGAAAGCGACCTGGCGCGCAGCCGGCGAACAGTTCCGGTCGCAGCACGCTGATCCCGCTGAAGGTCAGCCGCACCGCGCCGGTTTCCTCCACCTGTCCATTCCGCAAGATAAAGTCACCCACGGGATGATGCGATGGATTATCAACCAGCACCAGATGCGCCAGCCCGACGGGCGCGGTCGGTAGACGGGTGAAAGGATAATCGGTCCACACATCGCCGTTCACCACCAGGAACGGCTCCGAACCGAGCAGTGGCAGGGCCTGGAAGATGCCACCACCGGTTTCCAGCGCCTCGGGCGGTTCCGGGGAATAGACGATGCGCAGTCCCCATGCACCGCCGTCGCCCAGCACCGCTGTTAGCTGCGCCCCCAGATGGCCGGTGTTGATCACCAGATCGGTGATGCCCGCCACCCGCAGCGCGGTCATTTGGTGAACGATCAACGGTCGGCCGGCGACCGGCAGCAGCGGCTTGGGCGTGTGATCGGTCAGCGGCCGCATCCGTTCACCCCGCCCGGCGGCGAGAATCATCGCTTTCACGGCCTGGGTTCCCAGCGATCCACCCGCCGTGCCCGCAATAACTCGTGCAAGCCGGCCAGTTCGGTGTAGCGGCTCGCTACCTCCAGCACATAGCTCAAGGTTCGGGGAATGTCGCGCAGATAACCGGTCTTGCCGTCGCGCAGGTTCAGGCGGGCGAAGATGCCGATAGCCTTGAGATGGCGCTGCACACCCATTAGATCGAACCAGCGCAGGAATTGCCCGGTGTCGTCCAGCCCGTTCATGCCCAGCGCCCGCAGCCGCGCCCGGTAATCCAGCACCCAGCGTTCGACCTGCTCGCGCGGCCAGGCGATATAGCAGTCACGTAGCAGCGAAACCAGGTCGTAGGTTACCGCGCCCACCACCGCGTCCTGAAAGTCCAGTACGCCGGGGTTGAGCGGATCGGTGACCATCAGGTTGCGGGAATGGTAATCGCGATGGACCCATACCCGCGGTTGTTCCAGGGCGTTATCGGCCAGCAAGGCGAAGGTTTGATCAAGTGTTTGCCGCTCGTCCATGCACAGTTCCAGGCCAAGCAAGCGCTCCAGAAACCAGTCACGGAACAGGTCCATTTCCCGGTGCAGCAGTGCCGAGTCATAGAGGGGCAACAGCGGCGCGTCGGGATCACCGCCGGTTTGCAGGCACGCCAGCGCCGCCAGCGCGTCGTCGTACAGGCCGGATACGCTCCTCTCGTTAAGCTCCGCTAAATACTGGCGGTTGCCAAGATCGGTCAACAGCAGCAGCCCCTGGTCGAGATCGCCAGCCAGCACTTCGGGCACGTTCAAGCCCAGGCCGCGCATGGCCTGGCCGATGGCGACGAACGGCCGGCAATCCTCCTTGTCTGGCGGGGCGTCCATCACGATCCGGGTTTGCCCGTCGTACCAAACCCGGAAATAACGGCGGAAGCTGGCATCGCTGGATGCCGGCGCCATGCGGTCCGGCGCCGCCGGCAGGACGGTGTTCAGCCATTCCAGCAACAGGTGCTCACGGTCGCTCAAGCAAGTTCGCTCCATCTGGGTGAGATTGCAGCCATGGTCAATCTATGCGATGTTAGGGCACTTTAATCGACACGTAAAATCCTGCTCCGTGACGCCGTATTTCCGAGTGCTGACGACCGGCGCCGTGCTGGCTGTATTGCCGCTGGCCGGCGTTCAGGCGCAATCCGCCTTTAATCCCTGGCTTCAGTGCGAAGCCGATGAATTGGCACAAGCGATCGTGCCAGCCACTCCGAACGCGCCGCCGCCGGACGATCTGCCGGTGCGGGCCGAAGCGGGTCGGGTCGAATCCTCTCCTACCCTGTCCGTACTGGAAGGTGACGTCAACCTGTCCCGTGGGGACCAGCGCTTGCGCGCTGACCGGATGGCCCTGGAGCGTCCGGCCAATCGGGTCCGGGTCGAGGGAGGGTTCACCTACGGCGATCCCAACCAGGCCCTGCGCGGCACGCAGGCGGAGGTAGACCTGAACGCCGAGACCGGCTGGTTCAAGGACGCAGATTACTATCTGCCGGGGCGCAATGCCCAGGGTTACGCCAAGGTCGTGAAGCTAGATCGTCCCCAACAGAGCAGCCAACTGGAAGACGCCACCTATTCGACCTGCCCGCGTGGCCGGGAGGCATGGGAGTTGCGGGCGCGCCGGCTCAATCTGAACGCGGCGAGCGGTCGCGGCACGGCCCACGATATCGTGCTGGCGTTCAAGGACACGCCGGTGTTCTATTTTCCGTACCTGTCGTTTCCGATTACCGAGGAACGGCAGTCCGGGTTCCTGTTTCCGCTTCAGGGCTACGATAGCAAGACCGGCTTCGATCTCTCGGTTCCCTATTATTGGAACATCGCGCCGAACCGCGATATGACCTTCACGCCTCGGTTGATGACCGCGCGCGGTCTGCTGTTGGGCGCGGAGTACCGCTATTTGAACTCCGACCGACAAGGCAAGGTCGATGCCGAGTACATCCCCTATGACCGTCGTTTCGACGGTGCCCGCGGCTCCTTCAATATCGTCGACCGCGCCACGCCACTGCCCAATCTCTATACCAATCTGCGGTTCGAATACGTTTCCGACGACAGCTATATTCGGGATTTAAGCAATAATCTGAATTTCCTGACGGTCAACTACCTGGAACGGTATCTGGATGTACGCTACCAGGGTGACTGGTGGCGGGCGCTGGCGCGGATAGAGAACTACCAAATCCTGAATCCGGCGCTGTTCGCCCTGACCGGCGACCCCTACGAGCGCCTGCCGCAACTATTGTTCGACGGCGCTTGGCCAACTGGAGCCGGCGGCTTCAACTACCGCCTGCACGGTGAAGTAGTGAGCTTTCAGCAATCCGGCTCCGCAGTGGTGACCGGAACCCGCCTGGATCTGTGGCCAACCGTGGGTTGGGCGCTGGAAAAACCCTGGGGATACCTAAAACCCCAGGCCGGATTTCGCTACACCGGCTATCAGCTCGACAACACCGCAGCGGGCGCCAACGATGCGCCCTCGCGCGCCGCGCCGGTGCTCAGCCTGGATAGTGGCCTGATCTTCGAACGGCCCTTGCAAGCCGACTGGCTGGGCGTGACGGCGGGGACGCAGACGCTGGAACCGCGTCTGTTCTACCTGTATGTCCCTTATCGCGACCAGAACGACATCCCCCTTTTCGACAGCGCCCGGATGGATCGTGATTTTGACTGGCTGTTTCGCCAAAACCGTTTTACCGGCGCCGACCGGCTGGGCGATGCCAACCAGTTGACCGCCGCGCTGACTTCCCGGCTGATCGACGGACCAAGCGGTCGCGAGCGCTTGCGCGCCAGCGTCGGCCAAATCCAGTATTTTGAGGATCGCCGGGTGAACCTGCAACCCGATGTTCCCGCACAAACCGCAGCCAACTCGGGGCTGATCGCCCAAGGGGCGCTGAACCTGTCGTCCCGCTGGTCGGTACAGGGCGGCATACAACTGGAGCCGGACAACAGCGACTTGCTGCGCACCGCATTCGACCTGCGCTACTCCGCCACTCCACGCCAGTTCGTCAACCTGTCCTACCTGCGGGATCGTGACCCGTCCGACCTGGGGTTGAGCGATCAAATCCACTCCGTGGATGCATCGCTGGTGTGGCCGCTAAGCTCGCGGTTGCGGGTGCTGGCGCGCTGGAACCAGGCCCTGAACATCGACCGCAATCTGGAAACCCTGGCCGGACTGGAATATGAGGATTGCTGCTGGGCGCTGCGCGCGGTCGCGCGCCAGTACCGCGACAGCCCGCTGGAAGTCGATGCGCAAACCGGCTTTTACCTGGAACTGGAGCTGAAGGGGCTATCCCGGCTGGGTGGTGGTCTGGAGACCGTGCTGCAAAGTTCCATCCTCGGTTATCAACCGATCCGTTACTAGCATTCATTCCGATGACACGCATGAACAAACGCTTGCTTTCTCTCTTGCTGTACCTGCTGCTGGTCGTCCTGCCGGCCACCGGCCAAACTCAACTGGTGTTCGGCCCCGGACCCGAAGAAGGATCGGGTAGCGCGCTGGATGCCATCGTGGCGGTGGTCAACGACGACGTTATCACTCGCCGGGAACTGGAGGCGGCGACGGCCTTGATCAAAATCCAGTTGCGGCAGCAGAAGGTGCCGATCCCGCCCGAGCCGGTGCTGGAGAGCCAAGTGCTGGAGCGGTTGATTCTGTCCCAACTGCAACTGCGCGCCGCCGAACGCAACGGCATCACCGTGGATGACGCTACCTTGAACGCGGCCATCGAAACCCTGGCCCGGCGCAACAACATGAATCTGACGCAATTGCGGCAAATGGTCGAAAAAGATGGCACCGATTTCGCCAAGTTCCGTGATGACGTGCGCCGGGAAATCATGGCGGCGCGGCTGCGCCAGAAACTGGTGGATAGCCAGATCCAGGTTTCCGAACAGGATGTGGAGAGCCTGCAAGCCCAGTTGGCCGGCGGTGGGTTTGGTGGTAGCGGCAACGGTGCCGGCGGCCAACCCGCCGGCGGCGGTGAACGCGAATATCACTTGGCTCAGATCCTGATCGCGCTGCCGGAAAGCGCTACGCCGCAGCAGGTCGAAGCCGCAAAGCACGAGGCCGATGGGGTGTTGGCGCGATTGCGGCAGGGCGCGGATTTCCGTCAGGTGGCCGTAAGCGCTTCCGCCGGCCGGCAGGCGTTGGAAGGCGGCGATCTGGGCTGGCGACGCGCCGATCAGTTGCCTACCCTGTTCGCCGAGGTGGTTCCGAAGTTGCAGCCCGGACAGCTTAGCGAATTGATCCGCAGCCCCAGCGGGTTTCACATTGTCAAGCTGTTGGAAGTCAAAAGCGGTGGCGGTGAAGCGCGTTCGCCCGAGCCTTCCAAGCTGGTGACGCAAACCCATGCCCGCCATATTTTACTCAAAACCTCGCCGCAACTATCCGACGACGAAGCCCGCCAGCGCTTGGTTCAACTGCGTCAGCGCATTCAGAACGGCGAAGATTTCGCGGTCGTGGCCCGCGCCAACTCCGAAGATACCCCTTCCGCCGAGCGCGGCGGCGATTTGGGCTGGGTGTCGCCGGGCATGCTGGTGCCGCAGTTCGAGCAGGCGATGAACGAACTCCAGCCCGGCGCAATCAGCGCACCGTTCAAGACACCGTTCGGCTGGCATATCGTTCAGGTGCAGGAACGGCGTCAGGGTCCGGCTTCGACCGAAACCGAACGCGCCCGAGTGCGGGAAGCGTTGCTGCGCCGGCGTGCCGATGAGGAATGGGAGCAGACCCTGCGCCGGTTGCGCGAGGAAGCCTATGTGGAGATCCGCCTGCAGCCGGCGGCAACTGCGGTGGAAAAGTCGGCTCCGCCAGCGCAATGAGCGCCGTTTTGACGCACCGTCCCCGCAAGCGCTTCGGCCAGCATTTCCTGCACGATCCCGGCGTGCTCGAACGCATCGTCGCGGCGATCCGGCCGGTGCCGGGTGATCGTTTGGTGGAAATCGGCCCCGGTCTGGGGGCACTGACCCGGCCGTTGCTGGAAGTTGCCGGCGAGTTGGACGCCGTGGAACTGGACCGTGATCTGCTGGAGCCGCTGCGAGTCTATTGTGCGGGTGTCGGCACGCTGCGGATTCATCACGCCGATGCACTGAAGTTCGATTTCGCTGCGCTGCGTGGCATGGGTCCCCGCTTGCGGGTGGTCGGCAACCTGCCCTACAACATTTCCACTCCCCTGCTCTTCCATCTGCTGGATCAGGCCAGCCACCTGCACGATTTGCACTTCATGTTGCAACAGGATGTAGTGGAGCGGATGGCGGCAGGTCCGGGCGAGGAGGCTTATGGCCGGCTATCGGTGATGTTGCAATACCGCTGCCGAGTCGAGATGCTGTTCACGGTTGGGCCGGAGTCGTTCCGACCACCGCCCAAAGTCCGGTCGGCGGTGGTGCGCTTGGTTCCATGTGAAACATCGTCCGTCGTGGTGCGGGACGAGCGACTATTCGCCGAGGTGGTGCGGCGGGCCTTCGCTCAGCGCCGCAAGACCCTGCGCAATGCCTTGCGTGGCTGGTTGGACATTACCCAGATTGAGGCGGCAGGCATCGATCCCGGCGCCCGCCCGGAAACGCTGGATTTAGCGGCGTTCGCGGCGTTGAGCGAGCTTGCTTCCTGAAGGCGATCCGGCGGTAAATTTCGCGAGGATCGTTTGGAAGTGGGTCCATCAGGCGAAAAATCGGGGGAAAGAGGAGAGAGCCATGAAGTGTGGTGCGGTTGCGGTGATGATTGCGGTTTTTTGCGGATTGGCCGGTTGTGAAAGCCGGGAATGCAATCTGGTGCAAACCTCCAAGGGCGACCAGATTTGCAGCGAGGATGCGAAAGATGAGGCCGATTTGGAACATCAGGAAGAAGCGAACGAATCGGATTGGCGTCGCGATGAAAGGCCCGACAATCGAGATTAGCTACCTTCTTCGTTCCACCGCAAAATAGATTTGTTTGCCAAAAATTCTGGTTCGCTTTGGTTGAGCGCTCGCGAATTGTGCCGACTGACTGCCGCATGTAGCGCGGATCAGCCCGAGAGCACACCCTGCGGCGGTTCTGCGAAATGGACGGACTCCTGTCTGGCCCATCCCGATCCGCAGGCACTGGAATCCTTGCGGTGAAAGCCCCGTGTTTCGACGGCCCTTCAGGTCGACGCAGCGATCAAGCGCGTCGAGAAGACGGAAACACACATGCCTTAGGGTAAAATCGCACCACACTCCAACCTGGATTATCCATTCGCCCCCGATGACCACCTTCCTCGACCAACTCAAACGCCGCCGCACCTTCGCCATCATCTCCCACCCCGACGCCGGCAAAACCACCCTCACCGAAAAACTGCTGCTGTTCGGCGGCGCCATCCAGATGGCCGGCACGATCAAGGGCCGTAAGGCCACCCGCCACGCCACCAGCGACTGGATGGCGCTGGAGCAGCAACGCGGCATCTCGGTGACTTCCTCGGTGATGCAGTTCCCCTACCGCGACCGCATCGTCAACCTGCTCGACACCCCCGGCCACGAAGACTTCTCCGAAGACACCTACCGCACCCTGACCGCCGTGGACTCGGCGCTGATGGTGATCGACTGCGCCCGAGGCGTCGAGGAACGCACCATCAAGCTGATGGAAGTCTGCCGGCTGCGCGACACCCCCATTTTCACCTTCATCAACAAGTTGGATCGAGACGGCCGCGAACCAATCGAACTGCTGGACGAAGTCGAGGACATCCTCAAAATCCGCTGCGCCCCGATCACCTGGCCGATTGGCATGGGCCGGGAACTGAAGGGCGTCTATCACCTCGCGCAGGATTTCATCCACTTCTACGACCCCTCGCGCGATGGCCGCATCAACACCGGTCACACCATCCAGGGTCTCGACACCCCGGCAGTGGATCAGGAATTGGGCGCGGACCGGGCCAACGCCCTGCGCGAGGAAATCGAACTGGTGCGCGGCGCCAGCCACGCCTTCGACTTCGACGACTACCGCGCCGGCCGGCTGACCCCCGTCTTCTTCGGCTCGGCGCTGACCAACTTCGGCGTCCAGGAAATGCTGGATGGCTTCGTCGAAAACGCCCCCTCGCCACGCCCCTCCGCCGCCGCCACGCGTGAAGTCCACCCCGAGGAAGACGCATTCACCGGCTTCGTGTTCAAGATTCAGGCGAACATGGACCCGCAGCACCGCGACCGCATCGCCTTCCTGCGGGTGTGCTCCGGTGAGTACCAGCCCGGCATGAAACTCCGTCATGTCCGGCTGGGCCGCGAGGTCAAGATTGCCGATGCCCTCACCTTCATGGCCGCCGAACGCGAGCACGCCGAGGCCGCCTATCCGGGCGACATCCTCGGCCTGCATAACCACGGCACCATCCGCATCGGCGACACCTTCACCCAGGGCGAGGACCTCACCTTCACCGGCGTGCCCGATTTTGCGCCGGAACTGTTCCGCCGCGCCCGGCTGCGCGATCCGCTGAAGATGAAGGCGCTGCAAAAAGGGCTTGAGCAGCTTTGCGAGGAAGGCGCCACCCAGTTGTTCCGCCCGCTCAACAGCAACGATCTGATTCTGGGCGCGGTCGGCATCCTGCAATTCGACGTGGCCGCTTTCCGCTTGCGCAGCGAATACGGGGTCGAGTGCGGCTTCGAGAACGTCAACGTCATCACCGCCCGCTGGGTGAGCTGCACCGACGCCAAGCGCTTCGAGGAGTTCAAAACCAAGCTTCACGACAACCTGGCGCTGGATCATCACGGCGAGCTGGTCTACATCGCTCCCAGCCGGGTCAATCTGCAACTGACGCAGGAGCGCTGGCCGGAGGTGCGCTTCGCCGCCACCCGCGAACACGGGCGGCATTGAGCGATGCGCCATGTCCTGCAACGCCTGGCCCGACGCCTCTGCCGCTGGTTGTTCCGGGTCGAACTGCGCGGCTGGGAGCACTATCCTCACCACGAGCCCCGCCTGCTGATCGTCGCCAACCATGTGTCCTACCTGGACGGCATGTTGCTGGCGGCGTTCCTGCCGGACCTGCCGGTCTTCGTGATCAACACCCATGTCGCCCGGCAGTGGTGGGTCAAGCCGTTCATCGCCATCACCCGCCACATCAGCGTCGATCCCACCACCCCGCACTACTTGAAAACGCTGATCCAGCACATCCGGGCCGGCGAACGAGTGGCGGTATTTCCCGAGGGACGACTCAGCCTGACTGGCGCGCTGATGAAAATTTACGAGGGACCGGCGCTAGCCGCCGACAAGGCCGACGCTGCTCTGTTGCCAGTGTATATCGACGGCGCGCAATAC
>JBATDL010000463.1:0-2517 GCA_049663445.1 Candidatus Competibacter sp. | reverse complement strand
AATCTTGACCGGGCTGGCGCGCAATTGCCGGCCGCGCCCGGCGGGCCGATCCGGTTGGGTATAGACGGCGACGGGCGCATGGCCAGCATCGATCAGGGCTTGCAGGGCGGGCACCGCGAAATCAGGGGTGCCCGCGAAGATCAGACGTGACGCAGTGACGGTCATACGGTATGCGATTTAGCGGAGGCATCGCCCGCTTTTTGAAAACGGGAGGCACCCTGTAGCGGGGCGGGCACGGAGCCGGATGCATCCATGCTCAAGGCGCGTGCGATTCCAGTCGAGTCTGTTTCTCCAGCTTCTTGCGGATACGGTCGCGCTTCAGCGCCGATAGATAATCCACGAACAGCTTGCCGTCCAAGTGATCGATCTCGTGCTGAATACAAACCGCCAGCAGGCCGCTGGCATCGAGTTCGAACGGCTCGCCGTCGCGGTCCAGCGCGCTGACCCGGACCCGCCCGGCGCGGCGGACGGTCTCGTAAAAGCCAGGCACCGACAAACAGCCCTCCTCCATCTCGCTTTCACCTTCCCGCTCCAGCACGGTCGGGTTGATGAACACCAGCGGCTGATTTTTCTCCTCGGAAACATCCATCACCACAATACGTTTCCGGATATTGACCTGAGTTGCAGCCAAACCGATGCCCGGCGCCGCGTACATGGTCTCCAGCATGTCGGCCACCAGCGCGCGCGCGCCGTCGTCGACGATTTCCACCGGCAGCGCCGGTTTGCGCAGCCGGGAATCGGGATAATGCAGTATGGTCAATCGTGCCATGGTAGCTCCACGAATGCTTCGTTCAGTCGACTAACTAGTCTTTTGCATACGGAAATCATACGAGAAACCCTGGCATGGGGGCTATACTTTAGCGCGATGAGGGTGATTTGCTACACTCTCGCCCGTTTCTTCGGAGGATGAGCAAGGACCATGAACATCTCGCGTTCCTCGAACGTCACGCGTTCCTCAATGCAGCTTGGGACCGCCCTGTTGCTGGCGGTCCTGCTCGGGGCATGCGCCCCAATGCCTTCCCAACCCGAATCCAGCTCCGCCGGTGCCGAACCGCCGCTGATTTCGGGATCGGCGGCGGCGGGAACCGCCACCCCGCTGCCGGTCGCGTTGCGGCCGGACCACCCTCAAACCTACACCGTGGCCCCCGGAGACACGCTGTGGAACATCGCCGGACGGTTTCTGCAGAACCCTTGGCAATGGCGGGAGATCTGGCGGCAAAACCCACAGCTTCGCAATCCTAACCGGATCTATCCCGGCGACGTGCTCCAGTTCAGCCACGACGCCGACGGTCAGCCTCAGTTGGCGGTCGCCGAACGTGACGAGGTTCCGCTGATCAAACTGTCGCCCGAGGTTCGAATCGAGGAATTGAGCCAACCGATCCCGCCGGTGCCGCGCGACGCGGTCGAATCGTTCCTAACCCGCGCCGTGATCCTGAGCGACGCCCAGTGGAAAGGGACACCCTACATCGTGGCCGACGACGATGACCAGGTCGTCTACACCGACCGCGACCGGGTGTACGCTCGCGGCTCCCTTTTCGACCAGCCACGCTATCAAGTGTTCCGTCCCGGCGAAGAACTGCGCGAGCCGGGTTCCGGTCGCTATCTGGGCACCGCCGGCGTCTATCTGGGCGAGGCGGTTCTGGAGCAGGATGGCGATCCGGCCACGTTCACGCTGACCAACACCATCGCCCCGATTCGGGCCGGCGATCGACTGCTGCCGATCGAAGCCGAGCGCGAGCTCTACAGCTTCGAGCCGCATCCGGTTCCACCGGACACTGAAGGCTCCATCATTGCCAAACTCGACACCGACGTCACCCAGATCACCCAATACAGCAGCGTCATTGTCAACCTGGGCGCTCAGGAAGGCATCGAACCCGGCCACGTACTCGCCATTTACGGCAAGGGACGGGAAGTCGAGGATCCGGTCTCCGGCGGCAGCGTCAAGCTACCGGGCGAACGGGCCGGCTTGTTGATGATCTACAAGGTCCACGATCTGGTCAGCTACGGATTGGTCATGCGGGCCGAGCGCGCCATCCGTTTGCAGGATCGGGTAACCACCCCCTGAACCGTAACGCCACGCTCCCGGCCACCGAGCCGGCCTGGCTGCTGGCGCTGTTGCGGGTACCGGGCATCGGACCGACCCGTTTTGCCCGGCTACTGGCACACTACGGTTCGGCGGCGGCGGTTTTCGCCGCCGACCACGCCGAACTGCGGCAACTGGATCTGCCGACCGTCGCGCTCGATGCGCTGCGCCAGCCCGACTGGCGGCGGGTGGAACAGGACTTGGCCTGGCTGGAACGGCCCGGTAATCACCTGCTGCAACTGGACGACCCCCGCTACCCGCCACTGCTGCGGCAAATCGCTTATCCGCCACCGCTGCTGTTCGTCCACGGCGACCCCGACTGTCTGCGAGCACCGCAGCTCGCCATCGTCGGCACCCGCAACCCGACCCCGCTCGGCCGGGAAACCGCCCACCATTTCGCCGCTCATCTGACCGGTGCCGGCTTGGCCATCACC
>JBATDL010000462.1:0-1512 GCA_049663445.1 Candidatus Competibacter sp. | reverse complement strand
CATCAGATCGAACTGGAAATGCAGAACGAAGAACTGGCGCGGACTCGCCACGAACTCGAACACAGTCTGGGACGCTACATCGATCTCTACGACTTCGCGCCGGTCGGCTACTTCACCCTGACCGACGACGGGACTATTCAGGAACTCAATCTGACCGGCGCGGCGCTGCTCAACCGAGAGCGCGCCAACCTGATCGGCCGACGGTTCGGACTGTTCGTATCGGCGGACACCGTGCCCGCGTTCAATGCCTTTCTCAACCGGGCTCTGGTGGGAAGCGCCAAGGAATACGGCGAAGTGAGCTTCGTGCTGGACGGATCGTCGCCGCGTTACCTGTCCCTGACGGGCGTGGCTCTGGTCAGCGACGGCGAGCGGCAGTGCCGCGTTGCGGCGACGGACATCACCGCAGGCCACGAAATGGCAGCGACCTTGCGAGCGAGCGAAGCCCGGCTGCAAAGCATCCTGCGCGCCGCGCCGGTCGGCATCGGCGTGGTCCGCGACCGCGTCGTGCTGGAGGCCAACGACGCCCTGTGTCGCCTCACCGGGTATGGCCGCGAGGCATTGATCGGCCACAGCGCCCGCCTGTTCTACTTTAGCGATGAGGACTACCAGTGGGTCGGCCGAGAGAAATACCGGCAGATCGCCGAACGAAGCACCGGCAGCGTCGAAATCCGCTGGCGCCGCCGGGACGGCGCCGCCATTGTCGTGCTCATCAGCTCCACCCCGCTGGATACCACGGATCTGGCCCAGGGCGTCACCTTCACCGTGCTCGACATCACCGAGCGCAAACAGGCCGAGGAGCTGCTCAAGCTCAGCGAAGCACGCTACCGGACCATCGTCGAAGGACAAACCGATCTGGTGTACCGCTGCCTGCCGGACGGCACCCTCACCTTTGTCAATGCCGCCTACTGCCGCTATTTCGGCCTTGCGCCGGAAGACTTGCTAGGCACCAACATTGCCCCCTTGATCCTCGACACCGACCGGGCCGACACGCTGGCCCAGGTGCTCAGCTGCAACGCCGCACATCCCAGCAATAGCCAGCAACATCAGGCGGTACGCGCTGACGGTGCGCACCGCTGGGTGCAGTGGCACAACCACGCCGTCCTCGATGACGAGAACGCCCTGATTGAAATTCAAGGGATCGGCCGCGACGTGACCGAACAGCGGGCGATGGAAACCGAACTGCGCCGGTTGGCCACCACCGACCCGCTCACCGGCGCGTTCAACCGCCGCTACCTGCTCACGGAGCTGGAATCGGAGGTCGAACGCGCCCGCCGTCACAGCCGGTCACTGGCGCTGATCATGTTCGATCTCGATCATTTCAAACGGATCAACGACGCGTTCGGCCACGAGCAGGGCGACCGGGTGCTGCAAGCAGTGACGACCCGGGTGCGGGGACGACTGCGCCGCAGCGACGTGCTCGCCCGCTGGGGCGGCGAGGAATTCATGATTCTGGCGCCCGAGACCACCGAGCCGGAAGCAGCGGCGCTGGCCGAAACCCTGTGCGCCGCGCTG
>JBATDL010000461.1:0-2087 GCA_049663445.1 Candidatus Competibacter sp. | reverse complement strand
TGACATCGAGAATGAAGCGGCACATGTCCTGCTTCTCCTCGACGTTCATGCCGGCCATCGGCTCGTCCAGCAGCAGCATGGACGGCTCGGCCGCCAGCGCCCGCCCCAGTTCCACTCGCTTTTGCAGACCGTAGGGCAGACGGCCCACCGGAGTTCTGCGGATATGCTGGATTTCGAGGAAGTCGATGACTTCCTCCACTTTTTTACGGTGCTCCAGTTCCTCCCGTTTGGCTCGGCCCAGCCACAGGGCATGTTCGATGAAGCTAGCCTTCATCCGGGTGATGCGCCCGGTCATGATATTGTCGAGCACGCTCATGCCCTTGAACAGCGCGATGTTCTGGAAGGTGCGGGCGATGCCCTGGATCGCTGCCTGATGTGGCTCCATCTTCCTGCGCTCCCGGCCGTGGAAGATGATGACGCCTTCCTGGGGGTGATAGACCCCGTTGATGACGTTGAGCATGGAGCTCTTGCCCGCCCCGTTGGGTCCGATGATGGCGCGGATTTCGTGCTCGCAGACATCGAAGGAGATGTCGGTCAGGGCCTTGACCCCGCCGAAGCGCAGCGAAATGTTCCGCAGGTCGAGAATGACCTCGCCGATTTTCTTGCTCATGGTCTACGCCGCCTGCTGAGCTGCGGGGAAGGTCTTGGCGTCGATGATCCTGAGATCGGCGGACACCTTGCCGCGCCGGCCGTCCTCGAACTTGACCTCGGTTTCGATGAATTGGGTGGCTTGATCGCCGTAGAGAGCGTCGATCAGCACCTGGTATTTCTTCGCGACAAAGTTGCGCCGCACCTTGCGAGTCCGAGTCAGTTCGTCGTCGTCGGGATCGAGTTCCTTGTGCAGGATGAGGAAGCGATGAATCTGCGAATCGGCCACCATGGCGTCGTGAGCCAGGGTGGCGTTGA
Organism: Candidatus Competibacter sp.; assembly: GCA_049663445.1. Taxonomy (GTDB): domain Bacteria; phylum Pseudomonadota; class Gammaproteobacteria; order Competibacterales; family Competibacteraceae; genus Competibacter. The sequence goes on along the minus strand of JBATDL010000461.1, from coordinate 1,181 downwards.
CCTCGTCGACGCAGGTTTTGATCAGTTCATGGACCGGTGGCTTACTGGTCAGGTCGGTGTAGCCGGAATAGGCGATGCCGCGCCGCTCGGCCCAGTTGCCGACCGCCCCCACGTCGATGTTGACGAACGCGCAAACCCGGTCCCGTTCGTGACCGAAACAAACCGCTTCCTTGATGTACTGAAAGAACTTGAGTTTGTTTTCGATGTAGTTCGGGGCGAACATGGCGCCGTTGGCCAGCTTGCCCACATCCTTGGCGCGGTCGATGATGTTCAAATGGCCATCGGTGTCGATGAAACCGGCGTCGCCGGTCATGAAGTAACCATCGGCATTAATCGATTCGGCGGTGGCTTCAGGCCGTTGGTAATATCCCTTGAGCAGCATGGGACCTTTCACCAACACCTCGCCGTTGTCGGCGATCCTGATCTCCACTCCCGGCGCCGGAGCGCCCACGCTGCTGGACTTGACCTGACCATCCGGTTGCAGACAGACATAGGCACAGGTTTCAGTCTGGCCATAAAGCTGCTTGAGATTGATGCCGATGGAGCGGTAGAAGCTGAAGAGTTCCGGCCCGATGGCGGCCCCGGCGGTGTAAGCAACACGAATGCGGCTCAGGCCCAGAACATTGCGCAGCGGGCCGTAAACCAGCAGGGTTCCCAATCCGTAGAGCAGCCGGTCGCCGAGACCGACCGGTTTGCCGTCGAGGATGTCGCCGCCGCAACGCTTCGCTACGCCCAGGAAGTAATGGAACAGCTTGCGCTTGATGACGCTGGCATCCTCCATACGGATCATGACGGAGGTGAGCAGGCTTTCGAACACCCGGGGCGGCGCAAAGTAATAGGTCGGACCGATTTCGCGCAGATCGGTCATCACCGTGTCGCCGGATTCGGGGCAGTTGATGGTAAAGCCCACCACCAGCGCCTGAGCGAAAGAGAACAGATGGTCACCCACCCAGGCCATGGGCAGGTAGGACAGAATGTCGCCAGCGGCTTCCAATTTGTCGATCTGCCTGCCGCCCTGGGCGGAAGCGATGAAAGCCGCATGGGTCTGGCAGACGCCCTTGGGCATGCCGGTGGTACCGGAGGTATAGAGCATGACCGAAACATCGTCGGTCCGTCCTTGGGCCACCTCGGCGTCGAGAAAATCCGGATGATTGCGGTTGTGAATCCGCCCCATCTCCATC
>JBATDL010000460.1:0-3773 GCA_049663445.1 Candidatus Competibacter sp. | reverse complement strand
CTATCGACCACCGTGGCCCTCGCGTTTTGCGTGTGGGTGGCCGTACCGTTCTTCGGCATCCAGGATCAGGGCGTGGGCGGCTATCTCAAGTCCTACATCGAGCCGACGTTCATCATGCTGCCGTTTAACCTGATCAGCGAAATCTCCCGCACCCTGGCTCTGGCCGTCCGTCTGTTCGGCAACATGATGAGCGGGGCGATTATCATCGGCATTCTGCTCTCGATTACGCCCTTCATCTTTCCCATCATCATGACGCTGCTCGGTCTGCTCACCGGCATGGTGCAGGCGTACATCTTCACCATTCTGGCCGCCGTTTACATTGTGGCCGCTACGCGAGTCCGCAAACCCAAGCCCGAGCTTGCCGCCGAGACTTGAGACCCTAACCTACCAAGGAAAACTCTGATGGAAAGCATGACTCTGATTGCAGTGGCATCCATTGTCATCGCCGGTCTCACGACCGGTTTCGGCACGATGGGGCCGGCGCTGGCGGAAGGCCGGGCAGTCGCGACCGCGCTGACTTCGCTGGCGCAGCAGCCCGACGCCTCCGCGACTATTACCCGCACGCTATTCGTGGGTTTGGCGATGATCGAGTCCACGGCGATCTACTGCTTCGTGGTTTCGATGATTCTGCTTTTCGCCAATCCGTTCTGGAACTTCGCCATCGCGCAGGCGGCGGAAAAGTAAGTCATGCTCATCGATTGGTTCACCGTGGGTGCGCAGGTGCTTAACTTCCTCATCCTGGTGTGGTTGATGAAGCGCTTTCTCTACCAGCCCATCCTCAATGCCATCGACGCGCGGGAACAACGGATCGCGACCGAACTGGCCAACGCCGATACGAAACAGGCCGAAGCGCAACAGGAGCGCGATGAGTTCCAGCGCAAGAACACGGAATTTGACCAACAACGCGGCGCGCTCTTGAAACAGGCGACCGACGAGGCGCGGGCGGAACGCGAGCGACTTCTCGACGAAGCGCGAAAGGCCGCTGTGGTTCTGCATACAAAACGGCAGGAAACATTGAGCAACGAAGCACAGCACTTACATCAGGCCCTCCGCCGCCGGACCCAGCAGGAAGTGTTTGCCATCGCCCGCAAGGCACTGACCGATCTGGCCGGGACAAGTTTGGAAGAACGGATGGTTGAGGTGTTCGCTGGCCGGTTGCGCGATCTCGACGAAGCGGAAAAGGAACGACTGAACTCGGCGCTCAAGGCATCACCCAGCCCGGTGATCGTTCGCACCACGTTCGACCTGCCACCGGCACAGCGCGCCTCCACCGAAGCGGCGATCAAAGCCACCCTGGGCGCGGAAACGCCCGTTCAGTTCGGAACCGCGCCGGACCTAATCAGCGGCATTGAACTCACCACGAATGGACAAAAAGTGGCGTGGAGTATCGCGGATTACGTGGCGTCGATGGAAAAGGGCGTCGAGGAACTTTTGAAAGCGCATGATTTACCTGAAGAAGCCCAAGCCGAGCCTGAACCGGAAGAACCTCAGACCGCAACAATCCGCCCATGAACACGGAACCGGATCGCCTCCAAAACATTTTCGACCGTGCGTTTGCTGGAATCAGCCAGGTGCGTGAAACCTTCACGCCGCAACTGACGCCACGGGAAGTAGGCACGATCACCCGTGTTGCCACCGGCATCGCCAAGGTCTCCGGCCTTCCCGGCGTGGGCTTTGATGAATTGGTGGCGTTTCCCGGCGAGGTGCTCGGCATGGCGTTCAACGTCGACGAGGACGAAATTGGCGTCGTGCTGCTTGGCGAATACTGGCATCTCCACGCGGGCGATGAAGTCCAGCGCACGGGCCGGGTCATGGACGTGGCCGTGGGCGATGGCGTGCTGGGGCGCGTGATCGACCCGCTCGGTCGGCCCCTGGATGGCCACGGGCCGGTCATCGCCAGCCAGCGCTTGCCGGTTGAGCGCCCTGCGACAGCGATCATGGACCGCGCACCTGTCACTGCGCCGCTCCAGACCGGCCTCAAAGTCATCGATGCACTCATTCCCATCGGGCGCGGTCAGCGCGAGTTGATTCTCGGCGACCGGCAGACCGGCAAAACCGCCATTGCGCTCGATACGATTCTCAATCAACGCGACCAGAATATGTTGTGCGTCTATTGCGCCATTGGCCAGCGCGCGTCCGCCGTGGCCAAGGCCGTGGCCATCTTGCGGGAAAAGGGCGCGATGGAGTACACCGTCGTGGTGGTGACCGAGGGCAACGACCCGCCGGGTCTCGCCTATATCGCACCCTACGCCGCGACCAGCATCGCGGAATCCTTCATGGAAGCGGGTCGCGACGTGCTGATCGTTTACGACGACCTCACCCATCACGCCCGCGCCTACCGCGAACTCTCGCTGCTGCTGCGCCGTCCGCCCGGTCGTGAAGCGTTCCCCGGCGACATCTTTTATATCCATTCGCGGTTACTGGAGCGGGCGACGCACTTGCGCCCGGAACTCGGTGGCGGTTCCCTCACCGCCCTGCCCATCATCGAAACCGAAGCGCAGAACCTGTCCGCCTACATCCCGACCAATTTGATTTCCATCACCGATGGGCAGATCTACCTCTCGCCATCGCTGTTCGAGTTGGGTGTGCTACCGGCAGTCGATGTCGGTAAATCCGTTTCGCGGGTTGGCGGCAAGGCACAACGGGCGGCCTACCGGGCGGTGGCCGGCGACCTCAAGCTCGCCTACGCCCAGTTTGAGGAACTCGAAACCTTTTCCCGATTCGGCGCCCGCCTGGATGAAAACACCCGCACGATCATCGAACACGGACGGCGGATTCGCGCCTGTCTCAAACAGCCGGAATCCGCTCCGGTGTCGGTGCCTGCGCAAATCACCGTGCTGCTGGCGTTGACCGCGAACCTCTTCGACGGCGTGCCGCTGGACCAGATGACGGCCGCTGAACAGACCGTGATCCAAGCGGCGGCGGAAATCCCGGCGGACGTGAGCGAACGATTGAATACCGCCGAAAAATTGAGCGATAAGGATCGTGAAACGATCATCGAAATCGCGCGCCAGGCGCTTGCAGGACGCTCGCCCGAACTTGGCGCCACGCCTGAGTCGGATCAGACCCGGACTAAACCCGCGCCTAACGGGCGCCCCAAGGAGAAGAGCTCATGAAAACGAGACTCACCCGCGAATCCCTGGCCGAGTTCGCATCGGCGCATCAGCCGCCCTGTCTGTCGCTGTACCAGCCGACGCATCGCTGTCATCCCGAAAACCAACAGGATCTGATCCGGTTTCGCAATCTCTTGAAGGCGTTGGAAACCTCGCTGCTGAAGCAGCATCCGACCGTCGAAGCCCGGCTGCTGCTGGAACCGTTTGAGACCCTCGCTCATGACCCGATGTTCTGGAACCAAACGCTGGATGGATTGGCCGTGCTGGGCGGGTCGGGGCTGTTTCGAGTGTTCTGCTTGCAGCGACCCGTGACGGAACAGGCGATTGTCGCGGACAGCTTTCATACCAAGCCCCTGCGCCGCTTTCTGCAAACGGTTGGTCGCTATCAGCTTCTCGGTCTAAGCCTGCACAAGATTCAGCTTTTCGAGGGGGACCGCAACGTACTCGACGAGATGGATCTGGCACCCGGCGTTCCGCGGACGATTACCGATGCCTTGGGCGATGCGTTGAGCGATCCACACCAGACCGTCTCTTCCTACGGCGGCGCCGGTGCGGGGAGTACCCCCATGCACCACGGCCACGGCGGGAAGAAGGATGAGATGGACAGTGACACGGAGCGATTCTTTCGCGCCATCGACCGGGCGGTGCTTGAGCACCATT
>JBATDL010000459.1:0-2203 GCA_049663445.1 Candidatus Competibacter sp. | reverse complement strand
GACTTGATCTCTTTGCCTATAGCGACTTGATCTATATTTCTATTTTCCACTGTTACTCCATGACGCCCGAATTCTTCCCCTACCCATCTCATCGGGCTGCGACGGGCGCCCCCGTCATCCAGCGTCGCGCGCCTGCCAGTTCGGGACGCTTGCCACGGTGAGGTGAACTTCGATATGCAGCCACAAGTCATTCCCGAATCCAACTATTTGATGCGGATGGCCGACGGGACCATCAAGCAGGTCAACCCATTCACCGGCACGGAAGTGTGGACCGTGCCCGGTCGCGGCAACCGGCCGCTGGGGGTCGGTCCGCTCACGCCCGCCCCGCTCGATCCCAGCCAGCACGATGCCCACTGCGCGTTCTGCGCCCGGCGTTATTTGGAGACTCCACCGGAGAAGGCGCGACTGATCCACAGCGGTGGCGGCTTCGCCACCCTGCGCCATCTCCACGCCGAGGCGCTGTTCGATACGGTGGCCGAATTCCGCCGCGTCCCTGACCTGTTCGAGATCGTTTCCTTAGACTATTGGCGGAAAAACTTCGGCTACCAGATTCCCAATGCCATCGCCACCCACCAGCGCGCCTATCTGGCCTCGGAGGCGGGTCGCCACCATGTCTTGCAAGTCGTGGAGCAGCGCCTGAAGGCGTCCGGCATGGATGAGACCACTCGCAACCGCTTGTCCCAGGACGAGAAGCTGCAAATGGCCAACGCCTTTTTCGGTGGTGGCCACGAGGTGATCATCGCCCGGCGTCATTTCATCGACGACGCTACCCACAACCGCCAACTGGCCTCCTCCGGGACCCTAACTTCAGAAGAACACTACCAGTATCTGCGCTTCACTATCGACGCCGCGCGCGAGCTGTACGTCCACAACCGCTACGTCCGCTATGTCGCGGTGTTCCAAAATTGGCTGAATCCGGATGCCGCGTCTTTCGACCACCTGCACAAGCAGTTGGTGGCCATCGACGAGCGCGGGGTCCAGAACGAGATGGAGTTGCAGCGGGTACGGGCCAACCCCAATCTTTACAACGAGGCCGCCGTCAACTTCGCCGCCTACCGCAACCTGGTGGTGGCCGAAAACGATTATGCCATGGCCTACGCCGGCTTCGGTCACCGCTACCCCACCCTGGAGATCTTCTCCAAGAGCGAACGCAGCCAGCCGTGGAACCACGCCCCGGAGGAACTGCGCGGGATGTCCGATCTGGTCCACGCCTGCCACGCCGCCGCCGGCTCCGACATCCCCTGCAACGAGGAGTGGTATTACAAGCCGCCCGATGTGGACGTGCCCATGCCCTGGCGGGTGCTGATCAAGTGGCGGGTATCGACCCCGGCCGGCTTCGAGGGCGGCACCAAGATCTACGTCAACACCATCGACCCGGAAACTCTGCGCGACCGGGTGGTGCCGCGCCTGTTCCAGCTCAAGCACGAAGGCCGGATCGCGCCGATGAAAATTGCCTTCGAGTGCGACTGCGTGCCCAACTGCCTGCGCTACAATCCCGCCGTGCGCCAGCAGGAGTCCCCCCATCCCGAGTTTCCGCCGCTGTCCGAGGGTCCGTCCCCAGAAGGCTGATTACGCCGGTGGGAGAGTCAGAATGAAACTCCGCAGCTTTACTTGCAAGATTTTCACAGCAACGGATAAAGCGGCGGCGCGAAGCAGAGCACGGCGGTCAGACCCGAGGGAATCCGGTTACCGCCGCTGCTCCGGTTCGCCGTCCTCCAGATATCGCCACGCCTGAAACGTTGCGGCCTGCCCGCAGCGCTGGTCCGCCTCGTCGGTCAGGTTCCAAACCGTCGCCCGCTCGATCAGAAACCGTTTCTCGGTGCGCGCGATCCGCACTCCCGAATAATCGTCGATGAAACCCCGTGCCGCGACTTCCGCCAGCAGGCGTGACCGTTCGGCCCGGTTGGGGGCTTCCGCTGTGAGGCGCGAGGGCATCTGGATTAATGCTTCCCATGACAGCGCGAACAGTTCCAGAGCGCCCCGGTTGCCGTAGGTCAGGAGAGGATCAGAGTCATCATTGTGTGACAGGAGCACGAACGGGGCGTGAAAGAGGGTTTTCGCTGCGGCTTCGGGTGATAGTGTCGGGTCGATCAGATCGCGTCCGGTGAGAGCGTAGAATGAGCGCCGCAGTTGTTCAGTATGCTCGACCCGGTATCGATTAGCCAGCAATTCCCGCTCTCTGTTATTTAGACCTATTTTTTAA
>JBATDL010000458.1:0-1769 GCA_049663445.1 Candidatus Competibacter sp. | reverse complement strand
GCCCAGGCGGCCGAGGCCGACAAGCTGTTTCATCGAGTGATCGAGCAGCCGGATGGCAAGAAACTGGAAATGAAAGCGTGGGCGCGAGTGGCGGTGGAACCGCTGCCGCGCGGGGCCGGCACGACCGTTAGTGCCGAACCGCGATCGCGGCCGGAAGGCGTTGAATTGAATTCAGCCCAGCGGGAAGCCATAACCGGTGCCGTCGAGGACGTGCTAGCCAACGGCCCGACCACCGGTGCGCCCTTGCAGGATCTAGCGGTGCGGGTGTTGGAGGTGGAACTGTTCGGTGCTTTGTCCAGCGTTCAAGCGCTGCGGGTGGCGGTGGCGGAGGCAGCGCGCAAGGCGCTCGCGCGGGCCGGTGGGCTGATCTTGCGGCCGATCATGGCCACCGAGGTGGTGGTGCCCGAAAGTGACGTCGGTACCGTGCTGGGCGATTTGCAGTCCCGCCGGGCGGCGATCCGGGATACCACCAGCTTGGGCGAAATGACGGCGATCCATTGCGATTGCGCGCTGGATCGGCTGCTAGGTTATATCACCGACCTGCGTGGCATGACCCGTGGCCGGGGCCAGTTCACCATGCGTTTCGACCGCTTCGACGTCGGCTGATCCGGCGGGGCGTGGCAATAGGCCCCATCGTGGCGGTTGACCCTCAATCAAATTTCCCCCGGTCGAGTTGTTCCAGCAACAGCGGTGTGATGTCGTCGAAGCGCACGATCCGCCGGCCTCGATGATCGCGCAGGAAATCCTTGGCCTCTTCTTCGGTGCCGAGCGGCACCAGTTCGTGGCCCATCGGTCCGAGCATGTCGGAACCGATTACATACCAGGCGGCACGGGCGTCGATCCGGCTCAGGCCGTAGTACTCGGTCACGCCGATGCGGGCGATGTCGTTCCGAGTGTGACCGGGCGCGTATTTCGGCAGGTTCAGCAGGTACTTGAACAGATCCTTGGCCCCATCGAAGTGGTGGGCGTGGCCGTCCTGGTACACCACCGTCGCTACCCAGTCAGGATAAAGGCTGACGAACATGCCGCAGACCGGGCAAGTGTCCTTGGGACCGGGTGCGGGCAGTTGCAAAGGTTCGGCCCAGGCCGCCGACAGACTGAAGATCAACAGCCATGCCGCCAGCCGATGGATGCCGAGCATCGGGGTCCCCTTGAAAAAAGGGAAACGGCGGCGATTTCGCGGCTTGGCGACTGGGCTACGTTTCACTGACCGGGTCCGGCCTGCCCGGCGTGCTGCCGCCGTTCCGCCCGCTTTTTGCGGATCATCCCGGTATCGCTGGCCATGCTCAGATAGGCGGCGCGCAAGGCGGCGTCGAAATTGCCCAACTCTCCACCCTGCGCGGCCTTGACCGCTTCCGCCGCCGGCCGGGAACTGAAGGCGACTTTGCTCTGTTTGGTCATGACCCCCGGTAGCTTCGAGCCGACCAGATAGATGGCTTTATCAACGTCCATCAGCGGTTTCGGCTCGGCGGTGGCGCCGTAGTCGGCGGCGTAGATGGTTTTGGGTCCCCGGTCCAGGTTCAGCGCCAGGCTGAGCGCGGTGCAGTGCAGCGAACAGGTGGCGTCCACCAAATCGTCCTGGTAATGAACCAGATGGCGGCTGTAATGGAACTTGCGCCGATCCATGCCGCAATAGGGGCACTTGGGATATTTGCTCAGTTCGTTTTCCAGTGGATTGGGGTCCGGCTCGGTCTTGGGTGCGAATTGCAGGGGCGTGCCGTCGTCCGCGCACTGGGCGGCGCGGGCCGCCGGGCTTAGGGCGGCGGTAC
>JBATDL010000457.1:0-5776 GCA_049663445.1 Candidatus Competibacter sp. | reverse complement strand
CCTTGGTCGTGAACGATGTGGCGGCGGGCAGCAGCGTAGTCGAAGGCCACCACCGCCAACCCACTGGCCATCGCTTCCAGGGTGACGTTGCCGAAGGTTTCGGTCAGGCTGGGAAATAGAAAGAGATCAGCCGACGCGTAATGCGCCGCCAGATCTGCGCCGATACGCATGCCTGGGAACACGATTTCGGGATGGCGGGCTTGCAGCCGCACCGCCAGAGGGCCATCGCCGACCAGCACCAACCGCGTCGTCGGTTGGATCGCCCGCAGTGCCCGATAGGCCGCCAATACCAGTTGCAGGTTTTTTTCCGCCGCCAGCCGGCCCACGTACAAGGCCACCGGATCGGTCGGACTCGCTCCCCAACTCCGGCGCAGCGCCGGATCGCGATGGGCTGGATCGAACAGTCGAGTATCCACGCCGCGCGCCAGCACTCGCAGCCGGTGAAAGCCCAAGCTTCGCAGTTCCGTCGCCAACTCCTCGGTCGGTACCAGCGTGCAGTCGGTCCGGTTGTGGAAACGGCGCAGGTAGGCAACGATGGGACGGGCCAGCAAGCCCATGCCGTAATGGCGGCTGTAGGCGTGAAAGTTGGTGTGGAAGCCGGAAAAGACGCGCAGGCGCAGACGACGGGCCACCGCCAGCGCCGAATGGCCCAGCGGGCCTTCGGTCACGATATGCACCACATCCGGTGGTGTCTGGCGCCAGCGCTCCAGCAGCAGGCGCTTCGCGGGAAAACCGATGCGCATTTCCCGGTAGAACGGGATGGCGGCGCCGGCCACCGGCCACACGTCCAGCGCCCCGTCGCGGCGGGGATCGTCGCGCGGATGCTGGCGTGGCCGGATCAGTTGCACGGAATGGCCACGAGCGAGCAAACCCTCGACCAGCCGGCCGACGGTCATGGCCACCCCATTGACTTCGGGGCCATAGGTTTCCGTAACGATACCGACCCGCAGCCGGTGCAAGCCGATGTTGGGAAACGGCAGGGAAGGGATAGCGATCATGCCGGCACTATGGCCGGTTCGCGCAAAACTTTTATGAAGCCGGGATGATCATCCGATGACAGCGAGCGGAACAGGGGGCTTCCCGCCCCGATCCGGCGCCGTTAACGGCCGGGCAGGCCGGACGGCGGCAAGCGGCGCGGTAACCCCTGGAACCAGACCTCGCCGGGCAGCAGGCGATGGGCCACGCTGCGGTAGGTGGCGCCGTCCAGGATCAGTTCGACGAAGGGGCGGGGCGAAGGACAGAGCAGGAACAATCCGGCAACGGCCAGATACAGCGCCACCGTGCCGATGGGCTGCTTGAGACTGCCCAAGCTAAATGCGGTGCCAAAGGATTTTTTCAGCAACTTCTTTCCGAACAGATCGACGCTGTAGAACTCATCCAGCAGCAGATGGACGATGAATCCCAGGGTGACGAAGGCGCCGCAAAACCAGGCATGGATCACGGATGCACTGAAGGCGTAATAGGCGAGGAGGGTGGTGGTCAGGCCGAAACCGATGCCCGCCGGAATTGAATGGATCAGGCCGCGATGGACGGTGAGACGGTCGAGCAGACCGAACACGCCGTGACGGAGGAGCAGGAAGCAGCCCAGCCACAGCAGCAGCAGTTCCACCAGCGAATAGCGCTGGCCGAAGGTAAATATCAGTAAAAATCCGGTCATCACCGTCAGCGCCGCGAAGGCGATACGGACCGGGATCGAGTGCGGCGAATCGATGTCGGGCAGCAGGCCGCCGATCACGCCCAGCACGAAATAACCGACCACCGCCTGATGCGGGAACATCCCGGTCATTGTCAGCGCGGTGGCGGTCACGCCGCTGACCACCACCGCGCCCATCAGGTGGGTGTTGAAATTCGCCATCCCTACGCCTTACCCCTCGCGTTCTTAACCCTGCACCAGCAGATTGCGCAGGTCGATGATGGCGGCATTGGCGCGGGAGATATAGGAGGCCATGATCAGCGAATGGTTGGCCATCGGCCCGAAACCGGTGCCGTTGAGAATGATCGGACTCCAGATGAAAGCCTGGGTGTTTTCCAACTCGCGGATGATCTGCTTGAGGGAAACCACGGCGTTCTTGTCCTTCAGGACACTGGCGAAATCCACCTCCAGTGCTCGCAGGGTATGCAACAGCGCCCAGGAATAGCCGCGCGCCTCGAAAAAGTTGTCGTCAATCTTCAGCCAGGGCGTCTTGATCTGAGATTGCGCTGGAGTCGGTGTCGATTGGCGGGCGTTGGGATCGCCGGCCAGATCCAAATTAAAGCGGATCTGGCCAACGCCGGCCGCCAGTCGCTGCGCCAAACTGCCTAGCCGTTTCCCGACCACCTCCAGGTAGACGTTCAGATTGTCGGCGCGGGTGAAGAACTGGCCGTCGTAGGTCTTGTCGTCGGCCAGCCGTTCGAGATAGCGGTACAGCGCCGTGACTCCCTTACGGTATTCCGATTCGGTGGACGGCAGAATCCACGATGCCGAATCGTAATTGAACTGTGGATCGGCGACTTGCAAATCCTTGTCCTCGACCGACTGGGTCTGAGAGCGGCTGAAATCGTTGCGCATGGCGCGGGTTAGATCGCGCAACTCGGTCAGGACTCCGAATTCCCAGTTGGGGATGTTATCCAGGTAAACGCCGGGTGGAGTAATGTCGTTACTGAGATAGCCGCCGGGTTTGTCCAGCAGAGTCTCGGCGATGCGGATGGCGGTGGCGGTGGTCACATAGCCCGGCACCAGCTTTTTCTGATCGTTTTTGGCCATGGCCAACGCATTTTCGCGCACGTCGAACTCGCCGGGCGAACGCGACCAGATGAAACCGAGCGTAATCACCACAATCGCGTAGGTGACCACGAACAGCCCCAAGGTCCACCACAGCCCTTTTTCCTTCCAGGTGCGAGGATGGTAGAGCGCCGCCACTTGGGTGACTTTGCTGCCCAGATGCGATTTTTTCTCGGATGCGGAGTCTTGCGGGTCCATTTTGTATTCCTTGATCTTCGATGTCGGAATGGGTTCCAGAAGTTTACAACTGCCGGATGCGGATCAGTTGCTCCTCCAGCTTGAGGATAGCCGTTTGGAGTTCCGCCAAGCGGGTGCGTTCTTTCTCGACCACTGCGGCCGGGGCGCGGCCGAGAAAATCGGCGTTACCCAGTTTGACCGCGCCACGTTCCTCTTCCTTGCGCAATTTGGCGATTTCCTTGTCGAGGCGGGCGATCTCAGCCGCTTTGTCGATCAAACCGGCCATCGGAATCAGGATGTTCATGCCGCCGGCCAGCGCGGTGGCGGCTTCCGGGGTCGGTGTGCCATCGTCCAGCCAGTCGATCGTTTCCAGCCGACCCAGGGTGGTCAGCGCCCGGCGGTGCCGTTCCAACCGCTGGCGATCATCGCTCGAACCGTGTTGCAGCAGCACCGGCAGTGGCTTACCGGGCGCAATGTTCATTTCAGCGCGAATGCGGCGCACGCCCAGCAGGAACTGCCGCAGCCATTCGATTTCGGCGACCGCCACTTCATCGATCAGCGCCTTGTCCACTTCGGGATAGGGCTGGAGCATGATGGAAATCCCCCCGCTCACTTCGTTCGCCCCCCCCTTTGTTAAAGAGGGGTTGGGGGGGATTTTCCCGGCCAGCGGCGCGACTCGCTGCCAGATTTCCTCAGTGATAAACGGCATCAGCGGGTGCAGCAGGCGAAGCAGGGTTTCCAGCACCTGGACCAGGGTCCGCCGCGTCCCGCGTTGCGCCGCTTCGGAACTGGCGGGGTCGGTCAGCACCGGCTTGGATAGTTCCAGATACCAGTCGCAAAACTCGTTCCAGGTGAACTCATAGATGGCCTGCGCCATTTGATCGAGACGGTAGCCCCGCACTGCGGCGTTGACCTCGTCGATGGTGCGTTGCAGGCGGGACAGGATCCAGCGATCCGCTTGGCTGAGTTCGATCGCGTCGCCGCTCAGGCCGGTGTCCTTCCCTTCCGTGTTCATCAGCACGTAGCGGGCGGCGTTCCACAGCTTGTTGCAGAAGTTGCGGTAGCCTTCGACCCGGCCCATGTCGAATACGATGTCGCGCCCGGTGGTCGCCAGCGCGGCGAAGGTGAAGCGCAGCGCGTCGGTGCCGTGGGCGTGGATGCCGGCCGGAAACTGCTTGCGGGTGTCCTTCTCGATGCGCGGCGCCATCTGCGGCTGCATCAGCCCGCTGGTACGCTTGCTCACCAGTTCGTCCAAGCCGACGCCGTCGATGATATCCAGCGGGTCCAGCACGTTACCCTTGGATTTCGACATCTTGTTGCCGTCCTGATCACGCACCAGGCCGTGGATGTAGATCTCGTGAAACGGCACGTCGCCCATGAACTTCAGGCCCATCATGATCATCCGCGCCACCCAGAAGAAGATGATGTCGAAGCCGGTGACCAGCACGCTGGTGGGATAGAAGGTCTTAAGCGCCTCGGTGTTCTCCGGCCAGCCGAGGGTCGAGAACGGCCACAACGCCGAGGAGAACCAGGTATCCAGCACGTCGGCATCCTGCTCCAGCACCACGTCCGGGCCGAGCCGGTGCTTGGCGCGTACCTCCGCCTCGTCGCGCCCGACATAGACTTTACCCTGCGGGTCGTACCAAGCGGGAATGCGGTGGCCCCACCAGATTTGCCGGCTGATGCACCAATCCTCGATGCGGTTCAGCCAGTCGAAATAGGTCTTCTCCCAGTTTTCCGGGATGAACTTGATCTTGCCGGTCTTGACGGCGGCGATGGCGGGGCCGGCCAGCGGCCCGGTTTTCACATACCACTGATCGGTCAGGAGCGGCTCGATGACCGCGTGGCTACGGTCGCCACGCGGTACCATCAGCTTGTGTGGCCGGGTCTCTTCCAGCAGCCCCAGTTCCTCCAGATCGCCGATAATGCGCCGACGGGCCTCGAAACGGTCCAGGCCACGATAGGGCTCCGGGCCGTTCTCGTTGATCCGGGCGTCGGGCGTAAAAACGTTGATCAGCGGCAGGCGATGACGCTGGCCGACCGCATAATCATTGAAGTCGTGCGCCGGGGTGATCTTGACACAGCCGGTGCCAAAGGTCGGGTCCACGTACTCATCGGCGATAATGGGAATATTGCGTCCGGTCAGCGGCAGAACGGCATGGAGGCCGATCAGGTGCTTGTAGCGCTCGTCGTCCGGGTGAACCGCCACGGCGGTATCGCCCAGCAGGGTTTCCGGGCGGGTGGTGGCGACGATCAGATCGCCACCGCCTTCGGCCAGCGGATAGCGGATATGCCACATGAATCCGCTTTCCTCGGCGCTGACCACTTCCAGATCCGAGACGGCGGTGTGCAGCACCGGATCCCAGTTGACCAGCCGCTGGCCGCGATAGATCAAGCCTTCCTCGTACAGGCGAACGAACACTTCACGCACCGCCGCCGACAGCCCGTCGTCCATGGTAAAACGCTCGCGGCCCCAGTCCACCGAGGCGCCCATCCGCCGCAACTGGCGGGTGATGGTGCCGCCGGATTCCGCTTTCCAGGTCCAGACCCGTTCGATAAACGCGTCGCGGCCCAAATCGTGGCGGGTACGGCCCTCGCCGGCCAATTGCCGCTCGACCACCATTTGCGTGGCGATGCCGGCGTGATCGGTGCCAGGCTGCCACAGGGTGTTATGCCCTTTCATCCGGTGATAGCGGGTCAGCGCGTCCATGATGGTGTCCTGGAAGGCATGCCCCATGTGCAGGGTACCGGTGACGTTCGGCGGTGGGATCATGATGCAGTAGGGCGCACCCCGGTCGCTGGGGGCGAAATAGCCTCGCTCCTCCCAGAAAGCGTACC
>JBATDL010000456.1:0-4053 GCA_049663445.1 Candidatus Competibacter sp. | reverse complement strand
GGCTTGGGCCAACCAGTCCAATAGCGGCCGGGACGCATTGCTCGAACCACTACCGGTTTTGGGCACTTCCAGCCCAACCAAGCGGGCCAAATCTTCAACTGCGTCCGGAAATTCCAGTCGCTCATAGGCCATCAGGAAACCGATGGCGGTGCCGTGGGCGCCGCAGCCGAAGCAGTGGTAAAACTGCTTGCGCGGGCTGACCGTGAACGACGGGGTTTTTTCGGCGTGAAACGGACAACAGGCCATGAATTCACGGCCCGTCCGACGCAGCGGCACCCGGGCGTTGACGATCTCGACGAGATCCACCCGACCGAGCAATTGATCGACGAATTCCTGAGGTATGCGGCCAGCCATATCCGCAAAGCCTAGCGGGTCGGCGCCCGGCCGTCAGTGGCCGGGTGCAAGGAAAAGAACGGCGATTTGGAGTGCGCCGGTGCGAAACCGGTTCTGTTCAGGGGTTGAAACGGGCCTTGACCCGGGCGCTGACTTCGCTCATGTCAGCCCGACCCTGCGCTTGATCCTTGATCAGCGCCATGACTTTACCCATGTCGCGCACCGACTGAGCCCCGGTTACGGCAATGGCGTTGGCGACAAGCGTATTGATATCTGCTTCGCTCAGCGGCGCCGGCCGGTAGGATTGGATCAGATCGATTTCGAAGGATTCCCTGGCAGCCAGATCCTCACGGCCAGCACTTTGGTACTGGGCCAGCGACTCCCGGCGCTGTTTGATCATTTTTTCCAGTACCCCAAGCAGTTGAGCGTCGTCCAACTCGATGCGCTCGTCCACCTCGCGCTGCTTGACGGCAGCCAGAATCAGGCGGATTGCACCGAGGCGCTCCTTGTCTTTGGCGCGCATGGCGGTTTTCATGTCATCCTGAATGCGTTCTTTGAGGGACATGACGGCGGACTCGCGAACGGGAGGGGACAGGAGGGCCTGTTCAGAACAGGCGGATACGGCGGGCAGCTTCCCGGGAAAGCTTTTTCAAGTGGCGTTTGACCGCAGCGGCTCGCTTACGTTTGCGTTCCTGGGTGGGCTTTTCGTAAAACTCGCGGCGGCGCACTTCGGACAGCACGCCGGCTTTTTCACAGGAACGTTTGAAGCGGCGCAGCGCGACATCAAACGGTTCGTTATCTTTGACTTTCACGGCAGGCATTAAACCATCACCTCATTCATGGTCTTGGGCGAAAAAAGCTGAAGTCGGACTATGCAGAAAATAGTAAATTGTACTCATGCCCGTTGCTAAATGCAAAATTGCCGAACAACACGCAGGTCCGCGCGGTGCCTGAAGCCCCTGCTTATCCATACCGTACCGCCTCACTTTGCATTAATACGCACACTCGGTGTACATGCCCGAAGGATACGCACGCTACGTTTGCCAGGCTCATAAGTCGCGCGCGCCGCCCGTCAACTTCATGGCTGACGAGGCACGGGCCTCCAGGAAATCCATGGCCATAACCACGCCTGCGGTGCGTCAAGGCATGGAGGCTCCGGGAACAAACGACTCAAATGGCTACGGGTTCGCTCAGCACGTATTGCTGCAGGTAAGCCACGGGCAAACCGAGCTGCACGGCCAGCACCTCGGGCATTGCCGCATTTTCGCGCAGGGCCGCGTGCAGCCAAGCGCGAGCCAACAGCTCGGTCTGAGTAGTCATCGGAAACACCAGCGGCAAGGCATCGGGCGGCACCGCCAATCCGCCGCGCCGAGCGATGTCGAGGGCAAAAGACGGTTCCCCCTCCTTTCTTCACCGGATAGATCCAGCGTGCCGGGCCGGACAGCGTTGTCCAGGCCCGCCGGGTAATCAGATCGAGATCGCCGGGCCTCATGGAAACACCAATCATACGGATAACATATTAGAGATGTTCCCAAATAATTTTATTGATTATTTTCAATATATTAGGAAGTGGCTATAAAAAAATAATTAATTTTATCAAGGAGTTGGTTTTTATTTTTTCAATCAGCCACGCTTTCAAGTATTGCTATTAAGTTCCGGAACCACTTCATGAAAATATGGCTGACCAGGTTATTTTAATGGTAGCTGGCCTGTTCAACCTCAAAAATGGCTATTCTGTTCAATAGGTTATGATGCTTATTTGGGAACAAGTCTATTGATTAACAAACATTCATTGATGACAATGACGGTCCACGCCGGATTTTGCGCAGCCAATCGGTGCAGTTGGAGAATAGGCTGGCTGCGCGTCACCGAGAGTTGAACGCTTTCCCACGGCAGACCAGCGGCTTGCACGGTGGTCATGGCGGTGGCGAGATTCTCGAAGGTCACGACGTTTATCACCAGCCGGCCGCCAGCATTGAGGCGGGCAAGGCGTCGTGCTTGGTGGCGGCATTGTTCATGATCGGCTCAGGGATGAGGGGGGTAACTGCCGCCGCCGCCATGAATCGGCGCAGGTGACGCGGCAGGACGATGGGTGTCATGCGCAGGGCCGTGCCCCGAATCATGGCCATGGGAGTGGGCGCGTTCGGCCGCAGCCTCCCGGAAGGAACAGCCATCGCAGTCGAGCAGCGCGTCGTCGCTCGCCGCCGCCGTGGCGCGCTCGTCGAGCAACGCCAATAAACCCTCGTCGTGGCCAAAGTAGGAACCCAGCGCGAAACTCGCCTGGGGATAGACCTGTCGCAAGCGCGCCATCTGCGCGCCGATGCGCTCGATCAATACCCCGCTGAACAGGTAGACCGGTTGCACCAGGATTTGACTCATGCCGAGACGAACCTGGCGTTGCACCACCGACTCCAGGCGTGGATGAGCGATATCGGTAAAGGCAATATCCGCCAGGTCGTGCCCGCTGGCCTCGTACACCCAACGAGCGAGGCGCGCCATGTCGCCATTGGCGCTGGCGTCGGACGAACCGCGACCCAGCAGGATGACGCCGGTGGTGCGCGGATCGGGCATGGCTATCTCGTGCATCAAACCGTCGAGTCGGCGCATGACAATGGCGAAGATGTCGCGACCCAGGCCAAGATGCGGCGCGCAGACGAACTCGATCATCGGATGGCGCGCGCGCGCGGTGGCGACGGCGGCCGGAATGTCCCTCTTGACGTGGCTGGCGGCGTTGAGAATGAGCGGCAGTACGATCACGCGCCGACCATGGGCGGCGGCGCGGTCGAGCCCCGTTTCGAGCAGCACCTCGGCCAGCTCGATGAAGCACAGTTCGATGATCCAGTCCGGGTGGCGTTGTCGCCAGAGTTGGACGAACGCTTCGATCTCGTCGTTGCTGCCGGGGCGGCGCGAGCCGTGGCCAACAAGTAGCAAGGTGTCATTCATGGTTGGAGGCTCCAGGGAAACTGGCGGTTGCCCGGCGGAAGCGGTGCACGAAAGCCGGGTCATAGAGTTTAGAGCGGGCCAGGCTGGGCCAGTTGCGCGCACCCAGCGCCGGGCTGGCGATAATCATGGCCTGGGCGCCGACCTTCTCGGCCTGGCATTTGCGCTTGATATCGGCAAGGGCGCCGCGAATGATCTTTTCCGCGCCCGGCCAAGAGGCTTTTTGCACCACCAGGATCGGCGCGTCCTCGGCCCAGCCGGCAGCGCGCAAAGCGCATTGCACTTCGTGGAGCAAAGTGATCGAGAGGAAAATGCAGAGTGTGCAGTGGTGCGCGGCCAGCGCTTCCAGTTCCTCGCCCGCCGGCATCGGCGTGCGGCCGGCCACGCGGGTGAGGATGACGGTTTGCGTCACTTCCGGCAGGGTCAGGGTTTCGCCGGCGGCGGCCGCCGAGGCCAGGGCGTAGGAAACGCCGGGCACCACGGTCCAGGCGGTGCCCGCCGCATCAAGCGGCCGCGTCATTTCGACCAGCGCGCCGTAGAGACCGGGATCGCCGGAAACCTGGATCGAGTCAGGTGCCAGCATACTCCCGCACGCGGCGGGATGACAAAGCGGTGGTGCGAAGGCCCCAGGGCAATTCTGTGGAGAAAAAGCAGGAATAGGCGCGTGCTATAGTTTGTCCCTTCGCAACCCATCACGATCTTCATGAAGACCCCTTCCCTGATGGTGCAGGGCTGCACCTCCGATTCCGGCAAGAGCACGCTGGTGGCGGCCTTTTGCCG
>JBATDL010000455.1:0-4408 GCA_049663445.1 Candidatus Competibacter sp. | reverse complement strand
GCGACGCACCGGACCGGCTGGCCGACACTGACGCAGCGGGCTCGTCCGGCGGTCGACCCGCCAGCCGCTGACGCGCTTCCTTAAGTCGATGACGAGTAACAACGAGAGCGATCAACAGAATGATCGGCGAAACCAGCCACAGCACCGCCAACGTGATTAAGAACATCCAGTCCATGATCCGCCCTCACCCCAAACGACAAAGAAAAATGTTTAGCCTTTCACCTCTTTCCGCAGCGCCACCAATTCCGCCTCGACCTCGCTGTTGACCTCCATTTTCAGGAATTCCCGTTCGATTTCGCTGTATTCGCCGTACAGTTCGGCCCGCGCCTCCATCCGCGCTTCCATCTCGCCCACTTTGTCCGTCATGCGACCGAAAGAGTTGTTGAGATCGAGGCCGGTCTGAAACCGGTCGCTGACCTCATCCATCCGCTCGCGCGCTTGGGCGGCCCGTTGCCGCGCCACCAGACTGCCCTTCTTCAAGCGCGCTTCTTCCAGTTTGGCCTCCAGCGCCCGCAACTGAGCCTTGAGTCGTTCGCCGGTGCGGCGGGCCGATTCCCACGATCCCTCCAGGTTGGCGACGATACCGTCATGTTCCTTCTTGCGCAGCAGTGCCTCCCGCGCCAGCGTTTCGTTGCCGGCTTCCAACGCCCGGCGGGCGCGACTGTGCCATTCCTCAGCCTGCCGGCGCTGGCTGTCCAGTTCCTTGGCCAGTTGCTTCTCGCTGGCCAGGGCATCGACCACCCCTTCCCGGGCGCTGCCGATGTTTTCCTCCATCTCGCGGATGAGCTGTTTGATCATCCGCTCCGGGTCTTCAACTCGATCCACCAGATCGTTGAGATTGGCGGCGATGACGTCGCTGATACGTTTGAACAGATTGGCCACGGGACACCTCCTTACTGAGCGATTGGGATAGAAACGACTTGAGTATAGTCAGGAATATTTTAGTTGAACAGTGTTCAATTAAAATCCGGAAATAAATTCGCCGGTGATGGATTGCTGCGATTTCACCCCGGTCGTCTCCTCCAACCAAGGCGGTTATTCTTCAAAAATGCGAATGGATCAACCCGATCAACCACGAGATAACCAAATATCTCCATTATGGATTCGTATCGCGTGCTAATGCAGGCGTCGTGCAAGGCTCACTCCCGCCGCAATCCAGCGTCCTCCGACACCCCCAGCGCCAAAGCGGTCATATCCAGGTCACCACGCCCCTTCGCCACAGCCGCCAATAAACGGTTATGCACCAGATCGGCGGCGGGCAACGGCATGCGGGAATCGGCCCCAGTCTCCAGGATCAATTCGATATCCTTCAGACCCAACGCCAGCTTGAAACCAGGGGTGGTGTACTCCTCCTTGGCCAACAGTTCGCCGTAGAGGTGGAACAGCGGCGCGTTCAGAATGGTACCGGTCAACAACTTCATCATGTCCATGCGGCCGATGCCGTTCTTTTCGGCAAAGGTCAAGGTTTCGGCGTAGGTCTCGATCGACGCCAGAATCATGAAATTGGCCGCCAGCTTGGCGATATGCCCCTGAGCGGGGTCCTCACCCAGATCATGCGTACCCTGCCCCATCGCATCCAGCAGCGGCGACACTCGACGTTTGGCTTCCGCCAAGCCGGACAGCAGGATGAACAGCTTGCCGGCCGCCGCCGCAGCGGGCCGTCCCAACACCGGTGCGGCGAGGTAGTGCGAACCATGGGCTCGATGCGCCTCCGCCAAGCGGCGCGCCAGGCGTGGCGACACCGTGCTCATGGATAGATGGATACCGCTCGCCCCCAACGTCGCCACCATGCCGTGTTCGCCGAGCGTCACTGTTTGCAGCGCCGCATCGTTGGCGAGCATGGTGACCACGATTCCACCCGGCTCCACCGTCTCGGCCGGGGTTCCCAGCTCCTGAGCGCCCCGATCCAGCAATTCCACCGCCTTGCCGGGAGTGCGGTTGTACACCCGCAGTCGATAGCCCGCGTCGAGCAACTTGCGCGCCATGGGCAAGCCCATGCTACCCAGACCGATAAAACTCACGGTTTCAGCCATTTCGTTTCCTCCGCTGGAATGAACGTCATCAGTAGTTTATGGCACAATGGCTTCGCGTCATTGAAACCGCCGAGGTACCTCATGCCCCTGCAACCCAAACCCCGCCTGACTCCCGAAGACTATCTGGCCCTCGAACGCAGCGCCGATTTCAAGAGCGAATATTTCAACGGCGAAACTTTCGCCATGACCGGCGCGAGCAGAGCCCATAACACCATCGTTCTGAACATCGGCTCCGAAATTCGGCAACAACTTAAGCAACGCCCCTGCAAAGCTTACGTCAACGACATGCGCGTCAAGGTCGATCCCACCGGACTGTACATCTATCCTGACGTAGTGGTGGTTTGCGGTAAGGAGCAATTCGACGATACGCATCTCGACACCCTGCTGAATCCCACCCTGATCGTTGAGATTCTGTCCGAATCCACCGAGGCGTATGACCGGGGACGCAAATTCGAGCACTACCGCAAACTGGATTCGCTGGCCGAATATGTGCTGATCGCCCAAAACCGCCCACACATCGAATCCTATCGGCGGCAAGCCGACCAGCAATGGCTATTGACCGAATGCAGCGAACTGGACGGTACGCTGCGGCTGCCGTCTATCGACTGCGATCTGGCGCTGGTGGAGATCTACGACAAGGTAGAACTTCCGAACGCCTGATCGGCGCGGGCAAAGGTTCTGTTCTATTCTGCTATCATGGCGCGCCGGATACCCCGGCCTTTGCTCTTCACGCCATTTGAACCGCCATGCATCCAGTTCTGACCATCGCCAAGCGCGCCGCCTTGAGCGCCAGCCGCATCCTGCTCCGTCACTTCGATAACCTCGAACGGCTAAGCGTCACCGCCAAACAGCGCAACGACTTCGTCAGCGAGGCGGACGTGCAGGCTGAACAGGAGATCATCCAGGTCCTGCGCAAGACCTATCCCAACCACGGCATTCTGGCCGAGGAAAGCGGCGAACAGCACGGCCACGACGATTATCAATGGGTGATCGACCCGCTGGACGGCACCACCAACTTCCTGCACGGCATCCCGCATTTCGCCATCTCCATCGGTTTCCGCCACAAGAACCGGTTGGAAGCGGGGCTGATTTACGACCCGATCCGGCAGGAGATGTTCACCGCCTCGCGCGGCGCCGGCGCACAGATGAACGACCGGCGCATGCGGGTCAGCGGCGTCCCGCAAATGGAGAACGCCCTGCTCGGCACCGGTTTTCCGTTCCGCCATCCCCAACACCAGCCCGCCTACCTCAGTTTCTTTGGCAGCCTGTTCGGCAAGTGCGTGGAAGTGCGCCGGGCCGGCGCGGCTTCGCTGGATCTGGCCTATGTCGCCTCCGGCCGGCTGGATGGCTACTGGGAGTTTGGCCTGAAGGAATGGGATATCGCGGCGGGCACGCTGCTGGTGCAGGAAGCCGGGGGACTGGTCAGCGATTTCGTCGGCGGCAACGACTTCATGAAATCCGGCAACATCGTCGCTGGCAACCCCAAGGTGTTCAAGGCCCTGCTGCGGGAAATGCGACCGCATCTGAACGGCTGACAGCCAGCGGCTTGCCGGGTTAGCGCCGGAATCCCGAGGTGATCGGATAGCGCCGGTCTCGCCCGAAGGCGCGCGGGGTGATCCGCACTCCCGGCGCAGCCTGGCGGCGTTTGTATTCGTTGACGATTACCAGCCGCGCCACCCGTTCCACCGTCGCCCGATCGAAGCCGGCCGCGATCAACTCCTCCACCGAGCGGTCTTCCTCGACATACCCTTGCAGGATTGCGTCCAGCACATCGTAGGGCGGCAGGCTGTCCTGATCGGTCTGATCCGGGCGCAGTTCGGCCGACGGCGGCCGGTCCAACACCCGTTGCGGGATCGCCGGCGACAGGCTATTGCGATACACCGCCAGCCGGTACACCATCGTCTTTAGCACGTCCTTAATCGGGGCAAACCCGCCGGCCATGTCGCCGTACAGGGTGGAATAGCCCACGGCGGTCTCGCTCTTGTTGCCGGTGGTCAACACGATCTTGCCGGTCTTATTGGAAATTGCCATCAACAATACACCCCGGCAGCGGGCCTGAATATTCTCCTCGGTGCTGTCCAGCGGCAATCCCGCCAACACAGGTTGCAGGATGCCGAGAAAGGATTCGAACGCCGGCTCGATCGGCATGAGGCGGTAGTTCACTCCCAGTGCCCGCGCTTCTTCCTCGGCGTCGCTATTGCTCATGCCGGCGGTATAGCGCGAGGGCATCAATACCGCCTCGACCCGTTTCGCGCCCAGCGCATCGACCGCTATCGCCAGCGTCAGCGCCGAATCAATCCTGCCCGACAGCCCCAGCACCACGCCGGGGAACCCATTCTTGTTCACATAATCGCGCACGCCCAGCACGATGGCCT
>JBATDL010000454.1:0-6210 GCA_049663445.1 Candidatus Competibacter sp. | reverse complement strand
TGGACAAATCAGCGTCGTTGGCGTCTTCATCGTTCCAGTAAAACGCGCTAAACCATCGGATGCAAGGGTAAATTCAGTGGTTTGAGCCCAGTGCCGAAAATAGAGTAGGCATGGAGAAAAGCGGCTCTTTCGATAGTGGACAACCCAGACTGAATCTTAGCGAAACTTGATCGATTCATTGAATGGAATCTCCGCACCTCAGTCACTCGGCCCGAACACTCAACCAAAGTGATCATAACCCAGCCGTTCCAGATGAAAGGTGGAGCCGTCGGCGCGGACCAATCGCAAGCCCGGTTCCGCTGTGACGACACCGATGCGGGTACAGCGACAACTCCACTGCGCCATGCTGCTTTCCAATTGTGAAGCCCGTTCTGGCGGTACGGTGAAACACAGCTCGTAATCATCACCACCGGTCAGGGCAGTCACGACGGCGGCTTCCTGGTCCAGGCTGGCCGCCAGCGCCGGCGACAGCGGCAACCGCTCCACCTCCAGCCGCGCCCCGACCCGGCTGCGTTTCAAGATGTGGCCCAGATCCTGCGCCAGCCCGTCGGAGACATCGATGGCGGCGCTGGCGACTCCACGCAGCGCCAAGCCCTCGGTGATTCGCGGCTCCGGCCGTTCCAACCGCGCCCGGATATAGTTCTCATGACTGGCGGCGATGGTTGCTTTTCCGAACGCCGCCGCCAGTGCCAAGCCGGCGTCACCCGGCGTACCGGTAACGTAGAGGGCATCGCCCGGTTTCGCGCCGTCGCGGCGCAGCGCCAGCCCCGGCGGCACGAAACCGTGCACTTGAATGGTAATGACCGTTATCGGCCCATGGGTGGTGTCGCCGCCAATCAGTTGCACACCGTGCCGGTCGGCCAGTGTGAACAAGCCTCGGCAAAACGCCGCCAACCATTTCTCGTTAACCTGGGGCAGAGTGAGCGCCAGTGTGGCCCAAGCCGGGGTCGCGCCCATCGCCGCCAGATCGCTGAGATTGACCGCCAACGCCTTGTGGCCGACGCCTTCCGAATCGGCGTCGGCGAAGAAATGCACCCCGGCCACCAGCGTGTCCACGGTCGCCGCCAACTGCTGACCGGTCGGGGGCAGCAGCAGCGCGCAGTCGTCGCCGATGCCCAGCGCCACATCGGGACGGCACAGGCCATGCGCGGCGAAATAACGCTCGATCAGGGAAAATTCGGAGACGGACATGAGGGAAACAGACTCCGGCCGATTCGACCGGAGTCGAACAGGGCATCAGGACGGACGCTGGATATCCCGCCGGGCGGTCGAGATCGTTACAGTGAAACCGGCAATCACATCGCTCAGAGTCATCAGCACAATCAGAAAGAAGGTCATGTTGGCCATACGCGGCATCACGAGCAGTTCGATCAAGGCGATGATGAATACCACCAGCGACAGCACATGGTTGAGAATGGCGGCGCTCGAACTGCTGGTGGCGCGATACACCTCGACGCACAGCAGCAACAGGCCAACCACCAGCAACAGGTCGCCGCCCTGAAACGGCAGCATCGACCCGGATAGCAGAGGCAACACGAACACCACGCCGTTCAGCCAGCCCGGCGCGACCAGCGCCAGGGCGGTGTAGGCGGCCACGATAATCGCAAGTAACGGAAAACTGGCCATCACGTTTATCCTTTCGAAAGCGACAAGGCCGCCCCACGGGCGGCCCTTTTTCAGGCAACCCGGAGCGGTGGCTTAAGCCTCAAACCGCCGCAATACCAGCGTGGCGTTGGTGCCACCGAAGCCGAAGCTGTTGGACATCACCACCTTGAGATCGGCGTTGTCCACTCGCTCGCGGACGATTGGCATCCCTTCCGCCGCCGGGTCGAGGGTTTCGATGTTGGCCGAGGCGGCGATGAAGCGGTTGTCCATCATCAGCAGCGAGTAGATCGCCTCATGTACCCCCGCCGCGCCCAGCGCGTGGCCGGTCAGCGACTTGGTGGCGCTGATCGGCGGAATGCGCTCGCCGAACATTTCACGGATCGCCTCCAGCTCGCGCATGTCGCCAGCCGGCGTACTGGTGCCATGGGTGTTGATGTAATCCACCGGCTCGTTCACCTCTTCCAGCGCCAGCCGCATGCAGCGCAGCGCACCCTCGCCGGACGGCTGCACCATATCGTGACCGTCGGAGGTCGCTCCATAGCCGATCAATTCGGCATAGATCCGCGCGCCACGCCGCCGGGCGTGCTCCAGTTCCTCCAGCACCACGATGCCCCCACCGCCGGAGATCACGAAACCGTCGCGGCTGGCGTCGTAGGGTCGGGAGGCGGTTTGCGGCGTGGCGTTGTACTTGGTGGACAACGCGCCCATGGCGTCGAACAGGTGGGTCAAACTCCAGTGCACTTCTTCGCCGCCGCCGGCGAACACCACATCCTGCTTGCCCCACTGGATCAGCTCGCCGCCGTGACCGATGCAGTGCGAGCTGGTGGCGCAGGCGGAACCAAGACTGTAATTCACGCCCTTGATCTTGAACGGCGTCGCCAGGCAGGCGGTGGTGGTGCTGCTCATGGTGCGTGGCACCATGTACGGCCCGACCCGCTTCAATCCCTTGTTGCGCAGCAGATCGGCGGCTTCGACGATGTTCTGCGGGCTACCACCGCCGCTGCCGGTGATCAGGCCGGTGCGTGGGTTCGAGACTATATCATCGCTTAATTTGGCGTCGGCGATGGCCTCACGCAGGGCCAGAAAGTTGAAGGCGGCGGCATCACCCATGAACCGCAGCACCTTGCGGTCGATCTGGGCCGCCAGATCCACCCGCAATGGCCCGCGCACATGCGAGCGCAGGCCCATTTCCTGGTAATCCGGTGCGTACTCCAGACCACTGCGGCCCTGCCGCAACGATTCCAGCACTTCCCAGCGATCGTTGCCGATGCTGGACACGATACCGATACCCGTGACAACCACTCGTCTCATGGTCCTCATCCTCAAAAGCCGTCGGTCGAGGTGAAAAGTCCGACCCGCAGGTCTTTACCGAAGTAAATGGTCCGGCCGTCGACGTCCAGGGTCGCGTCGGCGATGCCCATCACCAGTTTACGCAGAATGACCCGCCGCATGTGAATGTGATAAGTCAATTTCCTGGCTTCGGGACGCACTTGGCCGGTGAATTTGACCTCACCGCAACCGAGCGCCCGCCCCCGCCCCTGACCACCCATCCAGCCCAGGAAAAATCCCACCAGTTGCCACATGGCGTCCAATCCCAGGCAACCCGGCATCACCGGATCGCCGATAAAATGGCAGCCGAAAAACCACAGCTCGGGATCAATGTCCAATTCCGCGACGATTTCGCCTTTGCCGTACTGACCACCCTCGGCGCCGATGTGGACGATACGGTCAACCATCAGCATGTTCGGCAACGGTAATTGAGCGTTGCCGGGGCCAAACAATTCGCCGCGGGCGCAGGCGAGCAATTCCTCGCGAGTGTAGCTGGATTCTTTGTTCACAACCGTGGGTACTCAAAGTAGCGCAACTGGGGAAAACCGAAATGGAGCAAAGCTGGAAATACGAAATTTTATAGGATTTTTACCGGCTGGTGGGGAAAATGAGTGGCCGGTGCGCGCGGCGACGAAGCGATCGCCGCCGCGCGACACGCTCACGGTCGGTCGGTGCCGATTTTGTCCTCGGTGCCGGCCAGCAGATGGCGAATGTTGGAGCGGTGCCGCCAGACCAGCAGCGCCACCATGACCAGCACGGCGGCAAGGTAGGTATCCGGCACTCCGAATCCCCAGGCGAGCAGCGGGGTCAGCGCGGCGGCGGTCAAGGCCGACAGCGAAGAAATGCGGACCACGAAGGCCATGAACAACCAGGTAGCGAACGCCGCCAGCGCCACCAGATACGAGAGGCCGAGTATCGCCCCGAACGCGGTCGCCACACCCTTGCCACCCTCGAAGCCGAAGAATACCGGATAGAGATGCCCCAGAAACGCCGCCAGCGCGGTCAGGGCCAACCCCATTTCCCCCACATCCGCCAGCCGTGCCAGCAGCACCGGCAGCAGTCCTTTGGCAAAGTCACCGGCCAGGGTAATGGCGGCGGCCTTCTTGCCACCGAAGCGCAGCACGTTGGTGGCGCCGGGGTTGCGCGACCCTTCGCTGCGCGGGTCGGGCAGTCCCATCGCCCGGCAGACCAGGATGGCGGTGGAAATCGAACCGGCCAGATAGCCGAGAACGACAAACAACAGGTTTGTGAGCATAGAATACCGTTGTCAAGCACTTCGGAAAGCCGGCACGGTAGCCAGCGGGGACCTGGACGGGGCCGGAGCGACGATTTTACGCCTGCTCAAAGCCGGATAGTGCAATCCGCCGTCCAGCCATATCGACCATTGATTACCTTAAGATTCAGCTATCACTGGGAACCCCGTCATGGATATTATCTTTATCCGCGAACTGCGCATAGAAACACTTATCGGCGTTCATTCCTGGGAACGCCAGACCCGCCGAAGCCTGCTGCTGGATCTGGAACTGGGAACCGATATCCGCCCAGCGGCCGAAAGCGACCGGCTCGCCGATACGCTCGACTACCAGGCCATGGCGGAACGAATCGCCGTGTTCGCCGCCGCCAGCGACTTCCAGTTGGTGGAAACCCTGGCCGAGCACATCGCGGAACTGTTGCGGCGGGAATTCGCCATGCCCTGGCTGCGGCTAACGCTGCGCAAACCCGGCGTGCCGCCCGATGCCCGCGAGGCTGGCGTCGTCATCGAACGCGGCGATCGGAGCTGAAGCGCGATGGTCCAGGTTTACGTCGGTGTCGGCAGCAACATCGAACCGGAACAGCACATCCGCTCCGGGCTGGCCGCGCTGCACCGACGCTTCGGCCCCTTGACCCTGTCCACCATCTACGCCAGCGCGGCGGTCGGCTTCGTCGGCGACGATTTCCTCAACCTGGTGGCGGGCTTCGAAACCGAATGGACGGTACATGCGGTCCTTGCCGGTCTGCGGGAGATCGAGGCCGCCCACCAGCGGCACGGTGGCGGTCCAAAACTCACGCCGCGGGCGCTGGATCTGGATTTGCTGCTCTACGGCGATCTGGTGTGGCGCGAGGCGGAAACCCATATCCCTCGCGACGAGATCGTGCGCCACGCCTTTGTGCTGCGACCGTTGGCCGAGGTGGCCGGCGACCGTCGCCATCCACTGTTGGGGTCCACCTTCGCCGAACTATGGGCCGCCCACGATCAGTCGCGGGAAACGCTCACGCCGGTGATACTGGCGCTGGAGCACTAAAACCCTATCCCAAAGTGCGGCTTCCCGGTCAACCCAGAATTCGATCCGCCCCCCGAGCCCTGCTCCTCACAACCGGCTCCACTGTTCGCGTCGCTGCTCCCGGATGCGCGGCATCATCACGGCCAGTAACAGGCAGGCACCCAGCAGCACCGCGCCCATCAGAAAGCGCAGGTTATCGTTGTCGTCGCGCAGCGCTCGATTTTCCTGCTGGACCAGTTGCAGTTCCCGCTCCAGCACCACAGCCTGTTCCTGCAACATCTTGTTGCGCTCGTCGATCGCCACCGTATCGGCCGACACCTTGCGGTATTGCGCCAATTGCTGGCGCAATCGCAGCGCTTCTTCGTACAACTGCGGATAGCTGAGGTTTTCTTCCCCCGGCCTGCCGACAACCTCGTCCAGACGTTGTTTGAGATCCGCATGCCGGCTCTGCAACTGCTCCAGATTCTGGCGGACGCCGGCGAGTTGCTCCCGGCTGCTCGGGGTGTCGGTGACCTGGGCACTGGGCAGCCAACCCTTGATCCCGGTCGGCGTGCGGATCTGGGTATAGCCCTTGACCGCATCCACTTTCAGCACTTCGACGGCGGTACCGCTGCGTACCGAGCCGACGATCTTGTAGCGGTTGGAAGCACCCGCGCGCAGCGGGACATCCAGCAAATCGCTGACGTAGGTGGCGGATCGCACCTGATCTGCCGCTTGCGTTTGAGCCAGCGCTGGCACGGAGGCAACAACAATCAGAAGCGCCGCCAAAAAAAATGGAATCGTGAGAGATTTCATCGGAAAAGGTTACACGTCGGGAAATTCATCGGGGACTGGCATAATTTCGGTCGATTGTAGCCTGTTAGCAGCACTGGTTTATATCCAGGTAAATACCATGATGCCCAAATAAAAAATCCGGCGACAAGCCTGCGCCCGACCCCGCGCCTGTGGTAAAAAAACATTTTGAGACTTCCCCCAAACCCACCTCCATTTCACTGGCAACGCTCATGCTTCCAGC
>JBATDL010000453.1:0-4578 GCA_049663445.1 Candidatus Competibacter sp. | reverse complement strand
CAGGGTGACGTAGTGGAAACCGCAATCGGTCAGCACCGCGTGGGCTGTCGCCAGTAGCAGGCTGCTGTCGAACCCACCGGAACAGGCCATCGCGACCGAACCCAGGCCGCGCGGCAGCTCCACCAAGCCCCGATGATAGTCGGGCTTATCCAGAGCGAGAGCAATCCGGCGGTCACGGCAGCCGCTCCGCCGGTTCCGGTGGCAGACCCTGCGCCGCCAGTACCGTCCGCACGGTTTCGTAGATTCTGTGAATCGGCACACCGTTATCCAAGGCCAGCCGCTTGCAGTCTTCGTATTCCGGTTTACCGCGCAGCGGCCGACCCTGATGGTAGATGACCTTGACCGCAACTTCGCCGTAAGAGGTGGCGATCCGCCGAACTTCCCACCTCAGGGCCATGCGCTCCACCGTATGCTGGCGCACACTCCGCGTGGTGGTCTCGACCAGTAAGACTTCGGTCAGCGCCGGCGCCGGCATCGGGGCACACAACACACCGAGCAGCATGCCCGGCCGATTCTTCTTCATCAGCACCGGCGTCAGCCAGACATCGTCGGCGCCGGCCGCGAACAGCCGCTCCAGCACATGGTCGTAACACTCCGGATTCATGTCATCGATGTTGCATTCCAGCACGCATAGTTCCCCCTGCTCGTCCTCTGCGCCGAGCGTTTCGCCCAGCAAGACCCGCAGCACGTTGGGAACCAAACCGTCGCGATGGCCGATGCCGTAACCGACTCGCTGGACGCGCAGCGCGGGACGGGCCACAAATTCGTCCACGAAGGTCGCCAGCAACGCCGCGCCGGTCGGCGTGGTCGCCTCGAATGGCACCGCGCCCAACTTGACCGGCATCCCCTTGAGTAATTCCAGCGTAGCCGGCGTCGGTACCGGCACTACCCCATGGGCACAGTGCGCCACGCCGCCGCCCAGTTCGACTGGCGAGCACAACACCCGGTCTACGTTCAATCGCTCCAGGGCGATGGCGCCGCCGACGATATCGACGATGGCGTCCAGCGCGCCGATTTCGTGAAAACGAATCTGGTCCGGCGACGTATCGTGAATGCGGGCCTCGGCTTGGGCCAGACGACGGAACACCGCCACCGCCCGCGCCTGTACACGCTCCTTGAGCGAGCTGGCACCGATGAGCGCCTCGATCTGCCGCAGGTTGCGATGGCCGGGCTGCCTGGGATCGACCACCACCCGCACCTGAGTGCCGGCGATTCCCCGGCGGGTGGCGCGGCTGGCCTGAACGCCGTAACCGTCCAGCCCCAGCCCAGCCAGTTCCAGCACCAGCTCATCGTAATCCAGCCCCAGGTCGAGCAGCGCCGCCAGATGCATGTCGCCGCTGATGCCGGCAAAGCAGTCGTAGTACAGGATATTCATCGCGCGAAGTAGTGGTTGGGGATCAAGGAGCCATGGCCGAACCGGTTGGGGACGAAGCCTGGCAGCATCCGGGGAAACACCCCTCTCAGGGCCGTATCTGGAGCGACCGGCCCGCGAGGACCGTCAGAACGGAAATTCATTGTCGCGGACGAAATGCGCCACACCCAGTTGGACGGTTTGCCGGACGACCAACTCCAGCGGCGGAATCGCGCCGCCCGGACAAATCTGGCTGCAGCGGGCACATTCGTAGCTGCAATAGCTGGTCGCGACATCCAGGCGCGATTGCAACAAACCGGACCAGTCATAGCCCAGCCGCCGCTTGCAACCCTCCATAGGGACAGGCGCTCACGCACAGATGGCAAGCGGTACGTAGATCGTTGAAGTGGGCGATGTCTCGGGGGCGTCGGGCGCCACCCAGCGCCTTGATGCCACGGTCGAACAGTGCTTCTGGGCGGTCGCCGCGTCAGGAAAATATCCCCCGGCGTCGCGCGTCGCTCCTGCCTGCCGGGAAACGTCCCTCATTTGCCCTACGGTTTAAAAGCGGAACCGTCGGAGAATGGTCAACGAGGACAGCGAGCCGACCAGCTTGCGATCCGGCCCGATCACCGGCAGGCGAATATAGCCCTCCGCCAGCAGCTTAAGTGCATCGGACAACGGCGCTTCCGGCTCGACCACCGGATGGGCGACGGCGAAATCACCCACCTTGCGGTGCAAATGCGGAATGAGGCGATTATCGACATCCTCGGCGGTCTCGATTTCGGCGTCGTCCGGCAATTGCGGTTCCGGCGGCAGCAGCATCTTGGAGAACATGAATGAGGTGATGGTGCCCACGAACTCCAGTTGATCGTTGACCACCATCAAATCCTGCATGTGCTTGCGTTCCATGATCGCCAGCGCTTCCGACAACGGCGCGGTGTCGAGCACGTAAGTGGGCGCGGACATCATGTAGTGTTTGCACTTCATTTTAATCTCTCCCGCTGGGTTTGACCGGTGGTACCGGGCTTCGGTCGTCGCCCCGAACCGTGTCTGGAATCTGGACTTTATATTAGTCGGCTTGGCAACGATTCATTCGGGTATTATTGCCCAGTCTTGGCCGCTGCGTCTGCGGACCCTGCAAATACAAGTACCTTGTGGAGGGAGTTATATGATTGTCGGAATTCTATCGCTGGTATTGGGCCTGGGGGGGCTCGCCTTTGCCGCGAGGCTTTACAGGGGAATCGTCCGCCGGTCTACCGGCGATGAGCTGATGACCTCAATCGCCGCTGAAATCCAACTGGGCGCCATGACCTACCTGCGCGCCCAGTACGTGAAAATTAGCATTTTCGCGCTGGTGGTGGCCATCCTGTTAGCGGTGCAGCACGGTTTCGACACCAGCCTGTCCTTCCTGCTCGGAGCGCTGGCTTCGGCAGTGGCGGGTCTGGTCGGGATGTACGCAGCGACCAAGGCCAACGTTCGCGTCACCGCAGCGGCGCGGGAACACAGCGCCGGCGAAGCTTTGTTGGTCGGGTTCGATGGCGGCGCGGTCATGGGCTTGGCCGTGGCCAGTTTCGGCCTGATCGGCCTGGGATTGCTGTTCACCGGCCTGTCCTCCCAGTTCGCCGTTAACCCCCACTCGGTCTCGGTACTCTGGGGCTTTTCGATGGGCGCCTCGTCGATTGCACTGTTCGCCCGGGTCGGCGGCGGCATCTTCACCAAGGCGGCGGACGTCGGCTCCGATTTGGTCGGCAAGATCGAGGCCGGTATTCCCGAGGACGACCCGCGCAATCCGGGCGTGATCGCCGACAACGTCGGTGACAACGTTGGCGATATCGCTGGCATGGGCGCAGATATCTTCGAGTCCTACGTCGGGGCGATGGTGGCAACGATCACCCTGGCGGCCACCCTCACCGCCGCCCAACTGACCCCGTACTTCGGCGACGATGTCAGCCGCCCGATGCTGCTGGCGCTGCCGCTGACGCTGGCGATGATTGGCCTGCTGTCCTCGCTGATCGGCATCCACGGCATGAACACCTTCAAGAAATACGGGCCGGAGCGGGCACTGGCCATCTCCGAAACCAGCGCCGCCGCAGTCTTCCTGTTGCTGACCATGCTGGTCATACTGATATTCGGCTACAGTTGGTCGCTATTTTTCGCCATTCTGGCCGGCAACCTGGCGGGCGTCGCGATCGGCCGGGCGGCTTGGTACTACACCTCGTCCAAGCCGGTGACGCGCATCATCCAGGCGTCAAAGACCGGTCCCGCGACCAACATCATCACCGGCTTGGCGGTGGGGCTGGAAAGCTGCGCGCTACCGATGCTGATCATCGTGCTAACCATCTTCATCGCCCACCAGACCGCCGGCCAGTACGGCATCGCCATCGCGGCGGTCGGGATGCTGGCGACCGCTGGCGTAACCATGACCATCGACGCCTCCGGCCCGATCTCCGACAACGCCGGCGGCATCGCCGAAATGTCGCATCAACCGCCCGAAGTTCGGGCGATCACCGATGAACTCGACGCCATCGGCAACACCACTGCCGCCACCGGCAAGGGCTTTGCCATCGGTTCAGCGGCGCTGACCGCGCTGGCGCTGTTCGTCTCCTACAAGCAGGCCGTCGAACTGGCCATCGGCCACCCCATGCCCATGGATATCACCGAACCCCGGGTCATCATCGGCGTGTTGCTGGGTGGCATGGTGATCCTGCTGGCCGCAGCCATGACCATGAGTTCGGTGGGCCGGGCAGCCATGGAGATGGTCACCGAGATCCGCCGCCAGTTTCGCGAAATCCCCGGCCTATTGCAGGGCACCGCCAAGCCGGACACCGCGCGTTGCGTGATGATCTCGACCGATGCGGCGCTGCGCGAAATGATCCCGCCGGGCATGCTCGCCGTGCTCTCGCCGGTGATCGTCGGCTTCTTCTTCGGACCGGTGGCGCTGGGCGGCATGCTGCTGGGCGCCCTGCTCACCGGCATGACCATGGCGCTGTTGATGTCCAACGCCGGCGGCGCCTGGGACAATGCCAAGAAAGCGATCGAAGCCGGCAAACTGGAAGGCGAGCGCAAGGGTGGCGAGGCGCACGCGGCGGCGGTGATCGGCGATACTGTGGGCGATCCCTTCAAGGACACCAGCGGTCCGGCCATGAACATCCTGGTCAAACTGCTCTCCATCGTTTCGCTGATCCTGGTGCCTTTCATCACCTGAACGGCGACGGGAGCCGAATAAC
>JBATDL010000452.1:0-4568 GCA_049663445.1 Candidatus Competibacter sp. | reverse complement strand
GGTTCCCAGCTTGTGACGCCGACTCAGGTCTCGGCCGAGATCGGCCGCTTGTCGCGGCAGGCGCTGGATGACCTGCTGGCGCGCATCCGCCGGGGCGAGAAACCGCGCGATGCCATCGAGGCGGCGTTGGCCGCCTTTCGCGGGCCGTGTTATTCCCTCGTCGCCCAAGCCCTGTCTTCAGTCTCTTCAGATTCGATTGTCTTCGAAGCATCCGAAGGTCGACATCTGCGACTATCACGCCAAGGCAGACTTGTACGGGCTGGGGCCGGGTATCTATCCCAAAGCCGCTGCGCCGTTACCCCCCTTCCACCCGCACTGCTGCTATTGCCTGATCGCCCCGATGGTCGCCCTCGATCCCAAGCTCAAGCCGAAATTCAACCCGAACGCCGAACGGACCTTCCTGGCCAAGATGCCGCCGGAGCAGGCGGCAGGGTGGCGGGCAGCCGGGACCGACTGCAACGGGCGCTGAACGGGGAGACGCTGGAGGATCTACAACGCCGGTCAGGACGATCTGTATAAGTGGAAGCGGGTGGAGGATACTCACCGCCGAGAGCGCGGCAAGCGCCCTGGCAACCGGAGCGGGCGTGGTGGGGTCCAATGCGTATGAGGCGGCGAAGGCGGGCGGGCTACATGAAGGGCTGTGGAAAAACTATCGAAATCGGCCCACTGCAATGCTCGAACGCGCCATTAAATCGCTCGAACAGCGCATCGCCGAACACGAAGCTAAGATAGCGCGACCGCAGGACTTTTTGAGGTCGAATATTCCAGAGATTCAAATCCGCCATTTGGTGACCATCAAATGGCCGGAAGAAATTGAAACCTTCAAAACCCAAATTCAGATTCTGAAAGGAATCAATGAGGAGAAAACCCGTGGCGGAACAGGCTGATTATCAAGTGGTGCTGCAAGAAATACTGGCCAAGGCGAAGGCGGCGGCAGTGCGGGCGGGCACCAACGATGACTACCAGCGCGGATTGCGCATGGCGTATTACGATATTTTGAGTTTTGCACGGGATCAGGGGGAGGTTTTTGGCCTTTCCGCCGTCGACCTTGGACTGGAAGACTTTGATCCTCAGGAGCTATTGGTTGAAGCCGGCACTCAGCCGCACCGCCACGCCGCTTGACCACATGATCTTCCCACAACCCGTCATCATCGGTAACGCCACGCTGTATCACTATCACGACAGTCGGCCGCGTACCATATGATCTGATTCACTTCGTTCAGCGGACTGAAGTATTGCTGGGACAATCAAGGTGCCGGTACCTTCCCTGGCCGAACAGAAGAAATTCGTCGCCAAGGTCGAGGCTCTGGAAAAACAGATCGCCGATGCCCAGGCCGTTATCGACGCCGCTCCCGCCCGCAAAGAGGCGGTGATGAAAAAGTACCTGTGAGGGCGGCATGACGAAATCCACCAACCAGCCACTTTACACCATCACCCCCGAGATCCTGAACCGGGTCGCGGCGATCAGCGAGGCCATCGGGCGGCTGACCGTGCTCACCGATCAGGCCAGAGCCTTGCGGCTACGGCGCATCAACCGCATCCGCACCATTCACGGCTCGCTGGCCATCGAAGGCAACACTCTGAGCGAGGCGCAGATTACCGCAATTCTGGACGGCAAGCGGGTCATCGCCCCGCCCCACGAGGTTCAGGAGGTGAAGATACCCATCCGCTCATCGCCAGTTCGGTCTTTCACTACGAATTTGAATTCATCCACCCCTTTGCCGACGGCAACGGCCGCATGGGGCGGCTGAGGCAGAGCCTGATTCTGGCCCGCTGGAATCCCCTGTTCGCCGACATCCCGGTGGAAAGCCTGATCTTCGAGCACCAGGCCGAGTATTACCAAGCTATTCAGGAGAGCACCCGGCAGACCGACTCCGCGCCCTTCATCGCCTTCATGCTGCGGATGATTCTGAATGCCATGACCACTTCGACCCCGGAAGTCACGCTGGAAGTTACCCCGGAAGTCAGACTACTCTCGGTCCTTACTGGAGAAATGACCCGTCAACAGCTCAAAAAGGGACTCGGGCTAAAAGACGATGAGCATTTCCGCAAGGCCTATCTGCTCCCCACTTTGGATGTCGGTCTGATTGAAATGACCATCCCCGACAAGCCGCGCAGCAGCAAGCGGAAATACCGCCTGACCGACAAGGGCCGCAAGCGACTGGCACAGCGTGGCGGTGGATAAACTCGCGACACGATTTGCGACATGAAAAGTCCGGCCTTCCATCGCTATATTGGAGGGTGGATTCTCGGCGTGATGTTGGGAGTCCACCACTCTGCCTAAAAACCCAGCGCGGGTCATCCCACCCCAACAGCCGAGCTCACCCCCGCACCAACTGGGTCAACAGGATCACGAACAGCACCACCAGCGCCAGCGGGATCAGCACCGCCGGCCAGTCCTTCTTGGCGGTGCGGCTGCGTTCGATGGCCGCCTTGATACCCGGCCGGAACCATAAAATCACCAGCAACGCCATGCCGCCACCCAGCAAAATTTCCCACCATGCCGCTGGTTCCATCGTCATTTCCCCTCACCAAGCTGTTTTGAATCCGACTTTCAATCCTTGCCGCGCCCGCCGTTGGGCGGCATCAACGGCTGTGGGAACGGCATCACGTTGTCGCCGCCTTCCGTCGGACGAATCTTGCTGATCCCCTCCCGCTCCACTTCATCGATCCGCATCACCGCGTTAATCGGGATGAAGGTACGCTTCACGTCGGCGAATTCGTTTCGCAATTTTTCCTCAGCCGGGTTGACCAGTACACTGGAGCGCTCGCCGAAAATCAGTTCCTCGACTTCGATGAAGCCATACAGATCATCCTGGTGGATGTCACGAGCGTACAGCTCGTACAGTTTGCCCTGACTGACGAACAGGACGCGGTAAATGCTTTTGGCGATTTTGGACATGGGAATAGGGTTCGGCGGAAATACGGGCAATCTAACCCCGTTTGCCACGGCGGGCAAATCCCCTCACGCCGTTAACCTCGCCATATCGACGATCATTGATCGCGCCATCAGCTCAGATCGTCCCTGTGGCTGATCCCCCCAATCCACGACGCTAAACTATGATGGAGGTTTGAACGGCGCGCCGTGCCCGCCGCATAGTCGCGGATGCCCAACGCCCGCGCGGTTGCTTCCACTTTCATCAAACCGCATCCCCGTATATTCAGCGATTGAGATCACTCCCGATGCCCGCTCCCTCTTTCGACACCGCCCAGTTACGCAACCACGCCACCGACCGTTCCATCGAGCGCGGCCGGGAATATGTCCAGGAAGGCGTGGTCGGGCCGCTGACGCGGCGCGGCGACGAACTGGAAGCCGATGTCCAGGGCAGTGCGCCCCGTCCCTATCGGGTATGGATACAGTTCGAGGGAGAACAGATCGCTGACGCAGCCTGCACCTGCCCTTACGACTACGAGGGCTGGTGCAAACACATCGTCGCCGTGCTGCTAACTTGCGCCGAACAGCCGGACGCGGTGGAAATCCGCCCGCCGCTGGCCGAAACGCTGGCGGGACTGGACCGAGCGCAATTGCAGGCGCTGTTGCTGAAACTGGCGGATCGCATCCCGCGCCTGAACGACATGATCGAAACCGCCCTGCCCTACATCGCCCCGACGCCGCCGGACGGTTCCACCACGACTTCAACTTCGACCCAGCGCGCCACGCCGGTCCTGGTCAATACCCGCGCGCTGCGGCAAAGCGTCCGTAATGCCCTACGCACTCACGGCGACTGGGACGAGGGTTATAACGAGGAGGGCTACGGTGCGATCGATGACATCGTCGAATTGGCGGAACAAGCCCAGGCCGCGCTGGAGGCCGGCGACGGTCGCGCCGCGCTGGCAATTCTGGAAGCCGTCACCGATGAATTCTGCAAGCACTGGGAAATGCTGAACGAAATCGGCGAGGACACCAGCGTCTTCCTTGATGGTACCCAAACGCTGTGGAGCGAAGCGCTGCTCGATCCCGATCTGAGCGGCGAGGAACGCCAGCACTGGGCCGACCGGCTGGGAGACTGGATGGAGGATTTCGACGAAACCATCGCCGACGGTCTGGCACTCCTGCAAATCGTCGTCCGGCAAGGCTGGGACGACCCCACGCTGGCCCGCATCCTGCGCGGGGAAGCGGTTCCGGGCGGCCTGTGGGGCGACGATCCGCCACCCTACCACCAACGGGCACCAATCGCTCGGGCGCGGCTGCGGATTCTGGAGCGAACCGGCCAACACGAAGCGTATCTCAATCTGGCCCAGGCCGAGCATCAATATGACGACTATGCCCTCAAACTGTTGCGGCTGGACCGGGTTGAAAGCGCCGTGCGCGCCGGGCTGGAACAGCCGCTTTCCGATGAAGGGTTGCTGAAACTCGTCAAGGCACTGTACGAACGCGGTGAGATCGAAGCGGCGCTCCAGGTTGCCGAACAGGGCCTGCACCGGCTGGATACGGCGACGCCGAACGACGCAGCATCGACGGAAATCGCAGAGCACATGTGGGAGTTCGGTCGGTATGACTCGAACCCTCAAAGCGAACTGGCGGCCTGGCTGCGCGACCGGGCCGCCGCGCATGGACAAAACGAACG
>JBATDL010000451.1:0-1528 GCA_049663445.1 Candidatus Competibacter sp. | reverse complement strand
ATCAGTGGGTTGAGGTCGATTTCCGCGATTTCGGGATGCGCCTCGACGATACTCGCCACCTTGAGAATCAAAGCCACCAGTGCTTCCTTGTCAACACCCGCCGCACCGCGCGCGCCTTCCAGAATCTTGCGCGCCTTGATCTGATTCACCATGGATTCCGCGTCCTGGCGGCTCAATGGGATCGAACGGAAGGCGATATCCTCCAGGATTTCCACGAAGATGCCGCCCAGACCGAACATCATGACCGGGCCGAAAATCGGGTCGCGACTGACGCCGATGATGACCTCGACACCTTTGGGCACCATCGGCGTGAGCAGGACGCCGGCGATGTCCGCGTCGGCCTGATAGGCGCGGCACGAGGCCATGATGTCCGCATGGGCGGCGTGCAGCGCGTCGCGTCCTTGCAGATTCAACTGGACCCCACCCGCATCCGACTTGTGCAGGATGTCCTTGGACACCACCTTCATCGCCACCGGCCGGTCGAGCCATTCGGGGTCCAGCGTGTCCAGATCGGCGGCGCTGGAAATCCAGCATTGCGCCGGTACGTCGATGCCATAAGCGGCGAGCAGGCTCTTGGCTTCGGGTTCGAGCAGGTCGCGGCCCGCTTGACGCGCCACCGCGATCATCTGCCGCATCGCCGCGTTCGGTTGCACGGGTTCCGCGTGAACGGCGCTGGCGTCACGCCGGGCAAACTCGCCACGCTCGCTCAACGCGGCCAGCACTTCCACCGCGTGCTCGATCGAGTCGTACACCGGCACGCCGGAGCCGCGCAACAGCTCCAGCGGTTCGGGTTTCAGCGGTGCGTACAAGCTGTAAACGACCAGAGGCTTGTCGCTCTGCCGCTTGATCGCGGCAATTTCCTGGGCCGCGACCCGTTCATCAACGGCTAACTCCTGGGCGAAACGAATGCCGTAGCCGCCGAACATGCCGACCAGAAACACCTGATCGACGTTGCGATCCTGGCAGAGTATCTCGGCGCAGGTCGCCAGCAGCCTGGGATTGGCGTCGGTGCTGCCAGCCACATCGATCGGATTGGCGAGGGAAGCCTGGGGAAACAACAGGGCACGCAATCGCTCCCGAGTGACGTCTTCCAGTTCGGCCAACCGCAAACCCGCTTCCGAAAGCCGATCAGAGGCGATAGTAGCTTGTCCGCCACCGTCGGCCAGGACCGCCACGCGCCGGCCAGCGGCCTGCTGCAACAGTCCCAGTCCTTCGGCAACTGGCAAAATCTCATCGGACTTGCCGACCACGTTGACACCGGCTTGCCGCAGCACATCGACAGTCATGGCGTAACTGCCCGCCAGCGCCCCGGTGTGCGAACTGGCCGCTTTCTGGCCAGCCGCCGTGCTGCCCGATTTGTAGAGCACGACGGGTTTTTTCCGGGCAACTTCGCGTGCGACCCGCAAAAACTCGCGGCCATTCTTGAAACCTTCGACATACAAGGTGGCGACCTGCGTGTTCGCCTCTTCACCCAGATAGCGCAGGTAGTCGGCGAATCCAATGTCGGTCTGGTTGCCCGGTCCGACAT
>JBATDL010000450.1:0-2789 GCA_049663445.1 Candidatus Competibacter sp. | reverse complement strand
CTGTATGCCCTGCCACCACCACTCGCGCACGACGCGCGACAAATCTTCGTCTGGCGGTGCGAAACCAACGCTTATCCGCCGCTGGATCTACCGGGATTGGGAACGCTGCGGCTGCGGCCGGCGGTCGGCGAGGGACTGCGTTCCGAGACACTGGCCGGGATCGCGCTCACTATCCGATTCCGGCAAGGCGGCGAACGGTTCCGGCCGGCCGGACGTCACCACAGCCAGGAATTAAAGAAACTCCTGCAAGACGCTGGCATTCCCCCGTGGGAGCGGGATCGTTTGCCACTGCTGTATCTTCTTCCCATCACACCCACATTCCCCCGCGAGGGAGGAGGGAGCCAGGGCCTGTTGGCGGTCGTTGGGCTGGGTATTGCCGCCGAAGCCGCCGCCGGATCGGGCGAGCCCGGCCTCCTACCCGTTTTGCAGTCGCCATCGGCCACAGGCTTTGGTATCTTGTAGCGTCTCTCACCACCCCCCATCCCCGCATGACCCGATTCATCTTCATCACCGGCGGCGTGGTGTCCTCCCTGGGCAAGGGCATCGCCGCCGCCTCGCTGGCGGCCGTGCTGGAAGCCCGGGGACTCAAGGTCACCCTGATCAAGCTCGACCCCTATATCAATGTCGATCCCGGCACCATGAGCCCGTTCCAGCACGGCGAGGTGTTCGTGACCAGCGACGGCGCCGAAACCGATCTCGATCTGGGTCATTACGAACGCTTTGCCTGCATGACCGCCACCCGGCGCAACAACTTCACCACCGGGCGCATCTACGAAAACGTCATCCGCAAGGAGCGGCGCGGCGACTACCTCGGCGGCACGGTGCAGGTGATCCCGCACATTACCGACGAGATCAAGCGCTGCATCCGTCTGGGCGCCGGCGAGGCCGACATCGCCATGATCGAAATCGGCGGCACGGTGGGCGACATCGAATCGCTGCCCTTTCTGGAGGCCATCCGCCAGATGGGGGTGGAATTGGGCCGCGAGCGCTCGCTGTTTATCCATCTGACCCTAGTGCCCTATATCAAATCCTCCGGCGAACTCAAGACCAAGCCGACCCAACACTCGGTCAAGGAACTGCGCTCCATCGGCATCCAGCCCGACATACTGCTGTGCCGCTCGGATCGGGAAGTGCCGGCCGGAGAGCGCCGCAAGATCGCGCTGTTCACCAACGTCGAACCCAAGGCGGTTATCAACGTCCCCGACGCCGACACCATCTACCGGATTCCGCTGCTACTGCACGCCCAGGGCTTGGACGATATCGTCGCCCGCAAGCTGCATCTAACCGACCTGCCCCCCGCCCAACTGGGCGACTGGGAACGAGTGGTGCACGCGATCGAGAACCCGGCCGCCACGGTGAACGTCGCCATGGTCGGCAAGTACGTGGATCTGACCGACGCCTACAAGTCGCTGAACGAAGCCTTGCTGCACGCCGGCATCCACACCCGCACCCAAGTCAACATTCATTACATCGACTCCGAACAGATCGAGCGGAACGGCTTGGCCTGTCTGGACGGCATGGACGCCATCCTGGTGCCGGGCGGTTTCGGCGAGCGCGGCATCGAAGGCAAGATCGCCGCAGTGCGCCACGCCCGCGAGCAGCAAGTTCCCTACCTGGGCATCTGCCTGGGCATGCAAGTAGCGGTGATCGAATTCGCCCGCCACGTCGCCGGACTGGAGGGGGCTCACAGCACCGAGTTCCGCAAGGACACCCCGCATCCGGTCATCGCCCTGATCACCGAATGGATCGACGAAGACGGCACCGTCCAGCAGCGCCAGGAAGATGGCGACCTTGGCGGCAGCATGCGCCTGGGCGCGCAGCCCTGCCGACTGGCGCCAGGCTCGCTGGCCCGCGCTCTGTACGGCAAGGACGTGATCACCGAGCGCCACCGCCACCGCTACGAATTCAACAACCGCTACCGTGAATCGCTGCGGGCCGCCGGCCTGACCTTCTGCGGCCATTCGCTGGACGAGCGGCTGGTGGAAATGATCGAATTGCCCGATCATCCCTGGTTTCTCGGCTGCCAGTTCCACCCGGAATTCACCTCCACCCCGCGCACCGGCCACCCACTGTTCCAGGGGTTCATCGAGGCCGCGCTCCGGCAATGCCAGCACCGCCGACGGGAGGCGGATACGCCATGATGAAACTCTGCGGTTTCGAGGTTGGCCTGGATCGGCCACTGTTTCTGATCGCCGGCCCCTGCGTGATCGAGTCCGAGCAATTGGCCCTGGACACCGCCGGCCGGCTGAAAGAGATCACCGGTCGGCTGGGTATCCCCTTCATTTACAAGTCCTCGTTCGACAAGGCCAACCG
Source organism: Candidatus Competibacter sp. (assembly GCA_049663445.1). Taxonomy (GTDB): domain Bacteria; phylum Pseudomonadota; class Gammaproteobacteria; order Competibacterales; family Competibacteraceae; genus Competibacter. Next base: position 476 of record JBATDL010000450.1, on the reverse strand, counting down.
CTCCTCGCACCAGAGCTATCGCGGCCCCGGCCCGGAGGAAGGGCTGAAAATCCTGGACACGGTCAAGCGCCAAATCGGCGTGCCGGTGCTGACCGATGTGCACGAATACACCCCGCTGGCGGAAGTCGCGGCCGTGGCGGACGTGCTGCAAACACCGGCCTTTTTGTGCCGACAGACCGATTTCATTCAGGACGTCGCCCGCCAAGGCAAGCCGGTCAATATCAAAAAGGGCCAGTTTCTCGCCCCCTGGGACATGCGTAACGTGGTGGCCAAGGCGCGCATCGCCGGCAACAACCACATTATGGTCTGCGAACGCGGTGCTACCTTTGGCTACAATAATCTGGTGTCCGATATGCGCGCCCTGACGGTGATGCGCGCCACCGGCTGCCCGGTGGTGTTCGACGCCACCCATTCGGTGCAGTTGCCGGGCGGTCAGGGCAACGTGTCCGGTGGCCAGCGCGAATTCGTGTCGGTGC
>JBATDL010000449.1:0-2150 GCA_049663445.1 Candidatus Competibacter sp. | reverse complement strand
GCGTGAATACCGTTTCACCGCACCCAGAGCACCGATGACCGCCAGCGACGCCAAGCAGCAGTTCAAGAATCGCCTATCCCAGAACGCCGTGGTGCAACTGGCCGCCAAGCTGCTCTACATGCTCAGCCGGATCGGATTGCCACCGCTTATCCTGAGCTACGTCAGCCTGGAGGAGTACGGCATCTGGGCGACCTGTTTCATCATCATCAGCTATCTGGGCATGAGCACTTTCGGCATCGCCAACGTTTACATTCGCTACACCGCCGAATACCACGCCCGCCACGATACCGAAGCGATCAACCGCCTGCTGACCACTGGCTTGGCCGTGACGATTCCAGTCTGCGCGATGCTGCTGGCGCTGCTGGCGCTGGGAATGCCGGCGCTGCTGGATGTGTTCAAGGTCGCTCCGCACCTGCGCGAAACCGCCGCCGTGCTCATTTTCGCCACCGCCGCCACGATGATGCTCGACCTGACCTTCGGCGCCTTCAACCATGTACTGAACGGACTGCAACTGATGGTGCGGCAAACCGGCATCTGGGTGGCAAGCTTTCTGCTGGAAACCGTGCTGATCGTCGGCCTGCTGCTGGCCGGGCTGGGGGTATACGCGCTGCTGTGGGCCTTCGTCATCCGCTACTTGCTGGCCACCTGGCTCAGCGCCCGAGCCTGCTTCCAGGTTCTGCCCGGCCTGAGCCTCGGCCCGCGCCATTTCGACCGCACGCTGCTGGCACTGTTTTACCGCTTCGGCGGCGTGGTGCAGATTTCCGGTCTGCTGAGCATGATCCTTTACTCGGTCGAGAAAGTGATCGCCGGCGCGTTCATCGGGGTGCGCGCCACCGGCCTGTTCGACCTGGGCGAAAAATTGCCGGTGATGTCCAGCCAGATCACCTCGGCCTTGAACATGGTGTTCCTGCCGGCGGTAACTCACCTGTACAGCCTCGGACAAATGGAGGAACTGGGCAAGCTGTACCTGAAGGGTGCGCGCTACATCAGCCTGCTAACCGGGCTGATCATGGGCTTTCTGGCCGGCTTCGCCGCGCCACTCATGACGGCCTGGCTCGGCCCCGGCGAGGCGTTTCAGGCAACCGCCTTTATCATGGCCTGGTTCACCCTGCCGTTTCAGACCCACGTCACCACCGGCCCCTGCACCGCGCTGCATTACGGCGTGAATCACCCCACCCGCACCCTGTTCTATCCGCTGACTCAATCGGTGCTGGTCGCGTTGCTGGTGGGCGGCGCGTTCCTGGCACTGGGGACCACCATCCCCGCCATCACCTATGGGGTCGCTATCGCCATGACCCTGAGCGGCTGGGCCTACATGGCCTATTCCAACCGCTTTCTCCAGATTGCGCTGGGAACTTATGTCTGGCGGGTGATCGTCCCCGGTCTGATTCCCTACGGCTTCGGGTTGGCGCTGGCCGGACTGAGCGCGCCCTGGTTCGCCGCCGCCGGTTCCGACCGCTGGCCCCTGCTGGGCCGACTGGCGGTCTGCGGCCTGCTGTACGCCGTGATAACGGCGACCTTCCTGTACCGGGCGATGTGCGACTGGGGCGAACGGGAATACCTGCGCCGCCAGTTGGCGCACACCCTGGGCGGATTTATCGGCAAAGCCACCGGGAGGAAGGCCTCATGAAGGCATTATTGCGGCGCGCCTTGCGCTATCTGGCGTTCGAGCGCGGTCAGGCGGTAGGATGGTACAAGCGGTTCTGCAATCCCAGCGGTGACGAATGGGCGGCCTGGCTCAAGCGTCGGGGCGTGTTATACGCCATCGGCGAACACTGTTCGATTCAGACCAACGTCACCCTTGCCGATCCGGCCTACACCCGACTGGGCAACAACGTCCGCCTGACCGGCTGTACCCTGTTCGGCCACGACGGGTCGGTGAACATGCTCAACCGCGCCTACGGGCTCAAGCTGGATCGGGTGGGGAAAATCGACATCCGCGACAACGTGTTCGTCGGCCATGGCGCGATTATCCTGCCGGGCGTCACCATCGGCCCCAACGCCATCGTCGCCGCCGGTTCGGTGGTCAACCGCGATGTGCCGCCGGGCAGCATTGTCGCCGGCACGCCGGCCCGGCTGGTGGGAACCATCGACCGGCTGGTGACCCGGCTTCGGCAAGACACCGAGCGGCTACCGTGGGCTGATGTCCT
>JBATDL010000448.1:0-6858 GCA_049663445.1 Candidatus Competibacter sp. | reverse complement strand
CGACTGGACTGAAATCCTGAATCGATGGGGTCTCCTGAACCACGACACCACCCTCGCATTCCTGACACGAGTCGGCGCCGTGGCGTTGATGCTATGGGTGATCAAGCGATCCTGGACAGTCTCTTCCGCTTGAGCGTGGCTCAGCTTCCTTGAAGAAAAACCATAAGGGAACGGGCGCAACAGCCATAGCCAAAACCACAAGGTAGGCGTGGAATGGAATGATTCTACTCAAGCCGACGATCAGACCGATACCACCGCCGCCACCGATAAGAGCGTTACCCGGCAAGTTCACAACGACCGCAATGGCCAGGTATCGATGGCGCAAAAGAAATGGAGCTATTCTTGACGGTGCTTTTTCATATCGATCACTTCCATTGATGACCAGGCCCGAGATGCTTCCAACTACGTTGTACGACGATGAACAACAAGGCTGTCGACCATCCCACCAACAGGATGCCGTCCAGCGCCTCGATCCCGCTCAATAGACGCCATTTGGAATCCACCATCGTGATGTCGCCATAACCCAAGGTGGTAAAAGTGACCACGGAAAAGTAGAGGCTCTTTTCGAGATTATCGAATTGATCGTCTGATAGCAGCCTGTAAGTCACCGCCCACAGCACGACTTCTACCGCATGCAACAACATGAGAGTGATCGCGGTCCACATCACCGCTGGTAGCATCGTATGGGGTTTGAAATCGCCGTTATGATCAGCGTAGCGTCGCACTGCATAACGGATCCAATAGGTGGTCCCCGTGGCGTGGAGGACTACCGTCAGCGCAACCAATAAAACGGCAATGAGTAAGAGCATCAGCATATTGAGGTTCTCGGGTTCTAGTGGATTGATGCATAAATTCTGACAGGGAGCGCTTAGAGCGCCTGGCTCCCATGCTCCAGCGTGGGAGCACGTCCAGACGCTCCAGCGTCGCTTCAGCATTCCCACGCTGGAGCGTGGGAACGAGAACCTGTCAAAACTTTTGCGGCAGCCCACTAATCCTTGAGGTCCAGACAAACGGGCTTCGGGCGAATCGCCGGGAACGATGCCGGGATAGCGGGTTCAGCCCAGTGTCCCGAACAAAATTCTGGAGAAAAAGCACTCCTCATGGCCGACGTTCCCGTTTCGCCGCCAATCCATCCAGATGTATCTTTCGGGCTTCCGCCTTGCGCATCCGTTCCTGCTGGCGGCAGGCGCGACAGCGGGTCGCCGTGGTCCACACATCTCCTTGAGCGACTTCATACCACCACTGTTGCTGCGTCGCCGTCCAGATTTCCGCCCGACCGCAATCCTTGCAGCAAAACGGCCGATCCTGATAGTAACCGCGCCGCACGAAATCGGGATCGCCGTAGCTGGTGGTGGGCCGCAGCAGGGTGGGCGTGACCGTGATCGCGCCGATGGGGCGGTCCACCGGCCGGGCAGTGACGCGTCGCGCCTGACGCTGAGCACGCTGAATCCGCCGTAACTTGATTTCCTGGCGGCGCTGTTTGTTGCTTTTCATCATTTGCCTTTAATACGTTCGAGAAAACACATGCTGATTCGGGCCGAAAACAAAAATGCTCAAACGTTTCTCGGGGATCTTTGCACCCAAGCTGAGCGGTTCAGGTAGGTAGCGTTGGCTCTCGGCTCAGTCAGATCGGTCACCTATGGCGCGACATACTCCATCATCCTCTCAGCGCCTTTCAATCGACTCAGGCAATTGCCGTTGGGTATCCGACCAGATCACCCCGTTTGACCGCTTGGAATAGTTCGAGCCCAGTGCCGTAAGGCCAGAGTCAGATGCAAAGAGCTGTTGCCCTCCCTCGTCACCGTGTTTGTGCAGTAAGCCCCTGGAATATATACTGAGCTAGGCGCTCAAACTTCAAGCGCGGTCAGCGCGTCAAACTCTAAAACGAATAGACGCATCGCTAGAAATGCCTCAGTTTCGGTAGCCGCTGTCACTTCGCCACGCATCAACAGTCTGATTATTCGCGCAGAATTAATCTTCCCTTCGCGAATATTCTCCATCAAGATTTTGAAATCTTCCCAGTATCTTGCAGCTTCACCCGAAAAAAGCATCTCAAATTCGGAGGCAGTATGTTCGAGATCGTCCAGCGCGTATTTGAGAGCTTCGCGTTCAGCCGATGCTCTATCTATTGTTGCACAATTGAAATTGTGGATAGCGGAGATCTCTGCCAAAGCTGTTACAAGATGCTCAAATAGTGTTGTGTATTTCCCTTCAAGAACATGGAAACCAACGGAATCTAGCCAATCAGTATCCGAGCATGGAATCGAAAAAAACGAAGATACGCCTGAAAAAGACAGGGATGTGATAGCAAAACTACCACGCGCGGGCACAACGATAAGCTGGCGGCCATCTCCAGCAATCTTGCGAAGGTGTTCGAGTAAAATATCCACTCCCTTCATCCAATTGAATACAGAATCGACAGGAATCACGACTAATGCTTCAGCGAATGGCCAGGATCCCAACGTCTTCTTGGCCGATCGGACACTCGCTTTTGCTGAAAAACCAGCGGCTTCTGCTGCTTGCTCAAGACGTCGCTGCAACTGTTTCAACCTGGTTTCTACCGATACCTCGACGTTAGACACAACGAGCCGGAGTGCATTTTTCCGATTCGCTTTTTCGCCTATCCCGCCGAACAATTGGGTTGCCTTGATGTTTTGAGAACCCGCCTCGCCGATTACGAGCCTCAAGAACTCTACAAGACCGCGTAACCGAGCTAGAGTGGGAGGCACGCCGCCGATCAAGTGCCACGATTCTTGAGTCGCGCGATCAATCTGCTCGATGATTTGGCCGCAATTCCAAATGGAAGCCACCCAACGCTCGGGCAGATTGATGAGATTTCGAATCAGGTCGGTGGGGCAATGGAAGAAAATGTTTTGCAGATCGGAAACACTAACAACTGCCGTCCCTGTCGAGGTTAGATGATCTGCATTTGCTGGTCGGGCCAGTAGCCTTGCTGCTTGATGAATCGATCCGAGCGTGTCCAGATGTTTGCGCTGGTTATGCACTTTACCGCGAAGTGCTCCGTCGATGATTTCTTCCAAAGGCTTGATTAATCGGTCAAACAAATCCTTACCAGTCGCTAAATAGTGGGTTTCACTCTGTGCCCCCACGCGTTCGGCGACCGCTGCTATCCATCGCCGATTTCTTTGGGGAAGCGCTTTCGGAGGCAGGTTGGCGCGCGGAATACGCTTACTGGCAAGAGTGTAGTCGCCAACGCGGCTTGGAATTCCATCCGGGCCTATTGCACTGGAAATTACAAGTTCCGCGCTTGGAGCCAGCGCCAACAATCGCTCGCACAACGCGACAACTTCATCGTGAATATTGGGTTGTAATCGATCCGAGATATGGAAGATGTCGGCGGCCACAGCAAATCCTTCGGGTTCACGGCGGAGTACTGGTTTCGATGCCCAAGGTGTTTCGGTAGACACGCGCTGTAAGAGAGCATCCTGACCGAGTTGATCAACCCACTTTTGAGCTACTTCAACGCTAATATGACGCACCGTTTCAAGTAAAGCTTGTACGGCAGCCAGATCATCATGCAGCAGATCGGGACGTAGCGAACTCAAAATGTTAATGATCTCTTGCGGAATGTTTGCGCCCGACAGCACAGCAAGAAATTCTGTCAAGTCCACCAAAGATGCAGCCACGAGTAGGGCCGTTAACTCCGCTCGTAGTTCTTGGATAAGGGATGGGCGAGGATCATCGCCGTGAAACTTGGCACGGAGTAGTTGAGCTGCGCCCAATAACGGCTTAAGTTGATCAATGCCAAGTTCTTCGGTCTTAGCAACCGCAAACCAGACCGCAGAGATCGCCTGTGTAGTTGGAACACCAAGCCCCTCTAATTCTGGTAACCATTCCTCGACTGCGGTTGCGATACGACCTCTGTCCAAACCTCGTAAAGCGCTCGTAACTTCGCGTAGGTTTGGTTGCTCTCGCAAGCGATTCTCCAAGGATTGAATAAGACTTGTCGCATACGCTGGCCACGAAGCAAGTGTTCGCGCGATATAACTTTCGATATCCTCAGAGGCGACGCATCGCACCGTCCGACTGATCGTGGAGGTGATGGTCGGTGGTGGGATTCGATGCGCGATTTCGAAAAGGTGGGCCGCGCGAATCTGATGAAGACTGCCGATTCGCGCTTCTCCCGTCTCGCGTATCAGGTGCTCGTCGATTAACCGTCTAAACGCTCGGCCTGTCTGTTCGTCGCTCAGGGATAGTTCAGCTTGCATTCGCTCGACATCAAGCGCCGCGCCGGCACGACCGGCTGCGGAGGCCAACCGGATAATCTGGAGTTCGAAATCGCGCTCCTCGCGCAAGCGCCGATCTACTTGCTCTTGAAGCACATCCACCAGTCGACGACCTTGGGTGAGCAGATGGACATATTCGAGTAGAAGCCCCGAACTATGAGCCCACGCTTCTGCCCAACCCGCCCAATGGGTTTCGCCGCGAGCCTTGAGTTCGATCCAGATGCGTTCCGCCAATCCTTGGTCTGGATTTTCGCGAAGTTCGGGAACACGGGCGCGTTTGCTGAGAAGAAAAATGTCTTCCTCGCGGATGGACCCCAAGACGACGATATCCGGTCGTCCGGCCGCCTCTCGCACCACCATATCCCAGAGGTCCGCCCGATCACGTCCAACATCATCAATCACATATCCCACGGGCACATGGATAGAAGCGCGGAAAGTATCGGCCAGTCGTAGCAAAGAGGGCACATCGGTAGTAGTTGAACTGCGCACCCGAAACCAGCGTACGGTATGTCTGGCGGTACGCGCCGCTTCCCACATTAGTCCCGATTTGCCGGAACCCGAAGGACCGACGATCAGTGCACTACGTCGCTGAATCAACGCATCCAGCACGCGCCCGCGCGCTTCCGGCCGTTCGGCGAGAAGACCCGCAGCCAGATGCCCTGGTTGCACATCGACGCCAGTGTAAAAATCTGGTTCATTCAGCGGCTCAAGAAAATCGACCGGCTCGCACAAACCCAGCCGGAACGCCGCCTCCATATCGGCTAGCGAGATTGCGGCGCTTAATCGATCAATGGTCCGCTCGACATCGGAAAGCGACAAGCTGAGAAAACTGCCGGGCGAGCGTTCGCCGTTGTGATCGGATAATTCACCCACCTGATGGGCAATTGCACCGTAGTGGATTCGAGCGGCGAGCGGAGGACAACCCAGCTTCTCTGAAATCAGCCGAACGGCTTCTTCCATCGGAGCGCCCATCACTAGGACTCGCGTTCGTTCGAGCAACGTTGAAGCGCGTGGATCGTTCGCGAGCAGTCGTCCCACGGAGTCAAAGGGCGAAAGACGAATACCAATCCCTGAGTCTGGCCCGTCGGCCAGTTTGGCAACTGGGCGCTCAAGCACCAAGAGCAACTTGGAGCAAGTTTTATCGCTCGTACTCCACCGTTTCCAGAGGTCTCGCACAAAGCCAGCGGCTTCGCTAGCCGAGAAACAGCCAAGCCGATCACGACGAGATTTGACTTGGATAAAAACATGGCCAGCCTTCCCTTCAAGCTCGAAATCGTCGCGCCCTTCGGGTGTCAGTCCACCATAACGAAATTCGCCAGTCCAAGCACCAACGACAAGCCGTGTTCCCACCGCATCTTGGTATCGAAAACCTCGACCTGCATGAGATCCCGCGCTTGAAGTCAAGATAGAATTTCCTTGATGATCATAACCATCCCAAGGTTATGCCGAACTTTCAATCAGTTCACGAAGTTGTCTAACAAAAATGTCTTCCCCCTTGATGCGGGGGGACGAAAACGGAGCCGCTAGATTTTATGAGCGACATCCCTCGGTGCGATTGCGAGGCGAACCTCGAATAACTTGATTGGAACAAGTTAAATCGGAGGTGGAATCAAGTGCAACCTCTGAGAGGCATTTTCCGATCCAGTGCTCCGCTCTGGCAGCGTGGAAAAAATTGCTGAATCGTGCTTGACTTCATGCATGTAATCGATTACAAATTTAAACCGTGGAAACCACCGGCCACCACTGGAGAACAATATGAAAACGATTACCAAATCCTGTATCCGTCTGGATGCTCGTGTCCAGAACAAAGTTGAAGCGATCCGCACCGCCGGCCAACTGCTGGCCGACGCCGGCTACATCGACTCGGCGTACATCGACAGCCTGCTCAAGCGCGAGCAGGTCGCCAATACCTTCCTGGGCGGCGGCGTCGCCATCCCGCACGGGATGATCGAAGACCGTCATCTGATCCACCACACCGGCATCGCCATCCTGCAAGTACCGGACGGAGTGGAATGGAACGACGGTCAAAAAACCTATCTGGTGGTCGCCATCGCCGCCCAGTCCGACGAGCACATCGCCCTGCTGCGCCGCCTGACCCGGTTGATGCAGCAACCCGAGGCGCTCGACATCCTGTTCCACGCCGAAAACCCGCTGGTGCTGATCGCCGCCCTGGGCGACGCGGCGGAGCCAACACCGGTCGTGGAAGTACCGCTGGAACCGGCTTGGCCGGCCGACGCCGAAGTGGAATGGACAATGGATTATCCCAACGGTCTGCACGCGCGACCGGCCACCCGCTGGGTGGAAACCGCCAAACGCTTTCCCTGCGAATTCCGCATCTACAAGGACAATGAATACGCCGACGCCAAGGCGCTGACCGGATTGCTGGCGCTCGGCGTCACCTGTGGCGCCACCCTGCGCCTAGCCGTCCGGGGCACCGACGCCCAACGAGCACTGAAAGCCCTGCACGAAACGATGCGCGGCCTGTCCGCCGAGGAAAAAGCCGACGCCGAACGCGCCCGTCGCAACGCCCTGGCCGCGCGCAAGACCGCGCCGGACTGGACCCCATCTGGCTCTCCCACCACCCTGTACGGCATCAGCGCCAGCCCCGGAT
>JBATDL010000447.1:0-3466 GCA_049663445.1 Candidatus Competibacter sp. | reverse complement strand
ACCCGACACTGGGCGCGCCGTTCATCGGTTACCCCATGCGTTTCAGCGCATTGTGGATTCCCGGCCTGCTGGTTTTCATTGTGCTGACCGTCCACGCTTGGGTGCCGAACTGGTCGATCCTGGCCATCATCGCCCTCAGCGCGCCGCTACTGACCATCCTGATCCTGGTCGGGCAACATGGACTTGCGGCGTGCTCCCCGCTCAAGGGTCATGTGACGCAAGGCTTGGCCAGCACGGTCAACGAGTTGGCGCTGTTTCTGGCGGCGGGCGTGCTGGCGGCGGGTTTGATCAGCCTGACCGGAACGCTGGGGGATTGGCTGCCATTCGAGCGATTCGGAGCGCCGCAGGCCAGCCTGCTGCTGCTCGTCATGGTTGGCGCCGCCGCGCTGGGCGTGCATCCGGTCATCACCATCGCCAGCTTCGGGGTCTGGCTGGCGCCACTGCATCCCGAACCCAATCTGCTGGCGATCACCCTGTTGATGAGCTGGGCCATCGGCGTGCCGGCCAACCCGCTGTCCGGCCTGCACCTGATGATGCAGGGCCGTTATGGGATCGATGGCTACGCCTTCCTGCACTGGAACGCCGGCTATGTCTTGAAGTGTTTGGGAGCGGCCATCGCGCTGCTGTACGTCTATTCGGCAATACTGGGAACCTGACACGACAGCAATAACCGGCACCTCCGAAACGACCGCCCGCGAAGTCTCGGCTTGCGTTTCCCCGGAAACGACCGCCCGACTCCCAAGCAAACGCCTCAGGGCAGCAGCAGGTCGCCGCCTTCCATATGCAGCACTTCCACCCGCCAGCCGACCAGCAGCACGCTGCCGATCTGGCGGCGCTGACCGGTGTCGGTGAACTCGAACACGTATAGCCGCTCCAGCTTGAGTCGGCCATCGCGATCGCGCCGCAGCCACAGCCGCTCCAGCGCCACGGTATCGTCCAGCAATTGCACGTTACTCTGCCGGCAGGCGCGCGAACTGGCGGTGTGCGCCTGTTCGCGGGCACCGAGACTGTCGCGCCAGAACCACAGGCCAACCCCCATCACCGCGAGTATGCCGATCAGTGTCGTAACGCTCATATAAGGTTGGCAATCCTGCAAAAAGGTGTGCTTGGTGAGTCGGGCCGCCTGGCGGGCAGGCGGCGAATCAAGCCGGGTCATGCGCTATCCGTCTTCGGGCGGTCCCATCCATGCAACCGCACCCCCAAGTCCGCACCGGCCGCATACCCGGCCGCCGGCAGTGGTTCGCCCAGTAAAAATCCCTGCGCCCGGCGACAGCCGGCGGCACGCAGCCAAGCCAACTGTGCGTCGGTCTCGACTCCTTCCGCCACGACATCGAGGCCCAGGTTGCGGGCGAGGCCGATCACCGCCGCGCAGATGGCCTGGCCGCCGACATCCTCGCCGATATCCCGCACAAAGGAGCGGTCGATTTTCAGCGCGCTGACCGGAAACCGTTTTAGATAAGCCAGTGACGAATAGCCGGTGCCGAAGTCGTCGATGGCCAGCGTGACCCCCATGGTGTGCAACGCGCGCAGAGTATCGACAGTCGTCCCGGCATCCTGCATCACTACGCTTTCCATCACCTCCAGTTCGATGGCGTCCGCGTCCACCTCCGCGCCGGCCAGGGCGGAACGCACCTGCTCGGCCAGTGCCGGCTGCCGGAACTGCAAGGCCGACAAATTGACCGCCACCCGGATCCCCGGCCATGACCCGCGCCGCCAGACGGCAGCCTGCCGACAGACCTCCCGCAGCACCCATGCTCCCATGGGCAGGATCAGACCCGTCTCCTCGGCCAAAGGGATGAAATCCATCGGCGACACCAGTCCCCGCTCGGGATGGCACCAGCGCAACAGTGCCTCGAACGCCATCACCCGGCCGGATTCAAGATCGACTTGCGGCTGGTAAAACAGCTCGAATTCTTCCTGTTTCAGCGCCTGCCGCAGCCGGTTTTCCAGCAACAGCCGCTCCAGCGTCCGCGCGTTCATTTCCTGCTGGAAAAACTGATAGTTGTTGCGACCCTGCTGCTTGGCCTCGTACATCGCCAGATCGGCGTGTTTAAGTAAAGTCTCCAAACTCTCGCCGTCGTCGGGGGCAACGGCGATGCCGATAGAGGGTGTCACCGTCAGCTCGTGGCCCTCCAGCACGCACGGCTCGCCCAGTTCCCGCAGCAGCTTGCGCGCCACCAGGACGGCATCGTCGGGACCACCGATTTCGGACAGCAGGACGACGAATTCGTCTCCTCCTTGCCGCGACACGGTGTCGGTGGCGCGGACCAGGGCGGACAGGCGCGCGGCCACGCTGCATAAAAGCCGGTCGCCGACGCTGTGACCGAACGTGTCGTTAATGTTTTTGAAGTGGTCGAGATCGATGAACAGCAGCGCAAACTGCTTGCGGTGGCGGTGGGCCTCGGTGCGCAGTTGCCCGAACCGGGCTTCCAGCAGCAGCCGGTTGGGCAGACCCGTCAGGAAATCGTGGTGCGCCATATGCTGGATACGCGCCTCATCGGCCTTGTGGCGCGCTTCGTTCGCCTTGCTCTCGCTGATGTCCGAAAACATGGCGACATAGTGGCAAACCACACTTTTTTCGTCGCGGATCGCGCTGACCGACAGCCAAGCCGGGAACACTGCGCCGCTCTTGCGCCGGCTCCAGATTTCGCCCTGCCAGTAGCCTTGGGCACGCAGGATCGCCCAAGCATTCTGATCGTAGCCGGGGTCGTGGCGCCCGCTGGCAAACAGTGCCGGGTTCTGACCCTCCAACTCGGCGTGGCGGTAGCCGGTGATGTTCTCGCAAGCACGGTTGACTTCGACGATGCGACCCTGGGCGTCGGCGATGACGATACCCTCGCCGCTGCCGTCGAACACCCGCTCGGCCAAGCGCAAGCGGGCTTCCGCTGCAATGCGGGCGCGGGCATCGCGCCCCAGCAAAACACCGTACCGGCAGCCGTCCAGTTCGGCGATGCGGTAGCTAAGATCGAGCGGGAGCGGCCCGGAGCGACTCCGCACGCTCGCTTCGATCCGCCGCAACGGCGCGGCGCCGGCCGTATCCCGGGCCAGGGATGTCAGAATCTCGGTGGCGCGATCGAGACCCAGTTCGCCGAGCCGGCGGCCAATCAGTGCTTCGAGCGGCTGGCCAAGAGTCTCGGCCACCGCCGCGTTGGCGTCGATCATCTCGCCGTCAGGCAAGGCAATGAGCAGTACTATGTCGCCGGCGAAGTCCAACAGCGCACGGAACCGTTCCAGCCGCGACAGGTTACGGCGCAGTTCGGGGTAGTAGCTCTTGCGGAAAGAGCGTTCGCCCAAACCGATAATCTGGTCCCGCCGCAACTCCCAGGTGTGGTCGTCGGTCGGGTTAGAGGGCTTCGGCATAGAGCGTCTTGAGATCGGCCAGACTGGCGCGGCGTGGGTTGGTGACCAAACAGGCGTCGCGGGCGGCCGGCGGCGCCAGTTCCACGATCTCGCCGGAGGTCACGCC
>JBATDL010000446.1:0-2644 GCA_049663445.1 Candidatus Competibacter sp. | reverse complement strand
GTTCCTCGCTGCTGCCGCGATGGGCCGGATAGCGAGTGGCCTCGGCGGCGAACAGCGACTGATTCGGGTCGGTGGCGGTGGCGGAGACGGCGATGATCTGCTCCGGGGCAGCCAGCCCCAGCAGGTACTGGTCGGCGCACAAGGTCAACGAAGCGGCGCGCGGCGGCGCCGCCAAAACCGCCGAGGTCGCCAGCGTCAGCGCCAGCGCCAGCGCTGCCGTGATCGAGCGTCCGCGCACCACCATTTCCTCAGAACTGATACCGGGCGCCGACATAGACCCCGCGCTCGATGCCGGAGTAGCCGAACACCTCTTCGTAGTGCTCGTTGAACAGGTTATCGACCCGTCCGAACACCTGCCAGCGGTCGTCCACTCGATAGCGCGCCGCCAGATTGACCACGGTAAAGCTGGGCAGCGTCACCGGGAAGCTGGCGAAGGTGTCCGGGTCGTAGGCCAGGTCGATGGCCGAACCACTGTAGCGGATGGCCAGATTGAAATCGGCGCGGTTGCCCAGAGCACGGTAGTTCAGGTTGAGGCTGGCCTGATTGCGCGGACGGCGCGGCAGTTCCTGACCCTGCGGGTCTTCGGCGTCGGTGTAGGTGTTGGCCATAGTGGCGCTGAGATCGGCGGTCAGGTCGGCGCTGGCGCTGAGTTCGACGCCACGACTGGTGCTCTCGCCCGGCAGATTGATCACCGACCGCCCAGCGCCGACGATGATGTTGTCGATACGGTTGTCGAAGCCGGTCAGGTCCAACCGCAGCCGTCGGTCGAACAGCGCCTGCTCCCAGCCGAGGTCGTAGCCGCGACTCTTTTCCGGCTGCAAGTCGGGGTTGCCCCGAAAGTCGCCGGAGAAACCGAACAATTCGATCAGGGTCGGGTTCTTGACTGCGGTGCCGTAGCTGGCGTGCAGCCGGCCGCCGATATCCGGCCACAGATAAGCGGTGGTCAAGCGGTAGGTATTGGCGTCGTCGAAGCGGTCGTTGAAGTCGCGGCGGGCGCCAGCGGTCAGAAACAGCCGCTCGCTCAGGCCGACGCCGTAGTGCAAGCCGACCCCGGTGTTGCGGATCGAGTTGCTGGCAAAGTAGGTGTTGCTCGCCACGTCTTCCTTATCCTTGACCAGGAAAGTCAGGGTGTGCTCGGCGTCGGGAGTCGTGAAAAAGTAGTTGCTCTGATAGTCGAACTGATTGGAGTGCGTCTTGCCGTCGAAGGTCTCGACTCCGGCGCTGGTGGTCTTGCCGTCCAGATCGTAGCGGCCGGCGCCGATCAGGTGCTCCCAAGCGCCGCCGAGCAGGCTGAACTTACCTTGCAGGCGTAGCAGGTTCTGCTGGTTATCGGCGCGCTCGGGGCTGTCCACCACCGGTCGCACATCCCCGCCGAAAAACGCATCGAAATCGCTGCGGCTGTCGGTATAGCGCTCGACCAGACTGAGTTCCACATCGTCGCGCGGGCGCAGGTTGCCTTTGAACATCACCGTGCCGACGCTGAGGCCGTCGTCCTCGCTGTTGCCACGCCAGGCGCTGCCGGACGACCAGCCGTCGGTGTTAAGTCCGCTGCCGCTGAGCAGAGCGTCATAGTTGTCGCCGCTGGCGCCCAGACTGGCGCTGGCCTGCCAAGTCGAGAAGCTGCCGCCTTCGAGCCGGGCGCTGGCCTGGACAGGCTGCTCGGCGCGGCGGGTGACGATGTTGATGACGCCGCCGATGGCCGAGTTGCCCCACAGCACGCTTTGCGGGCCGCGCAGCACTTCGATGCGCTCCACCGCCACATCGAGCAGGCTGTTGAAGTCGAAGGCGCCGCCGTCGGGGTTATTAACTTCCACCCCGTCGATCAGCACCAGGGTTTGGTTGGATTCGGCGCCGCGCAGGTAAACCTGGGTGATGCCGCCGGCGCCGCCGCTGCGGCTGACCGTGACGCCGGGCACATCGCGCAGGGCATCGGCGACCACGCGGATCTGCCGCTGTTCCAGTTCTTCCCCGGTGAGGACGGTGATGGCGCTGCCGGACTGCTCGGCGGGAATCGGCACCCGTGTGGCGGTGACCACCATCTCCGGCAGTTCTTGTTGGGCCATTGCGCTGGTGGCGGCCAGCAGGGTGAGGGCCGCAGCCGGCGGGGCCAGACGGCGGGTAGCCATGGTGTAGTTGTGCATGAGGCGAACGCGTTCCCTGATTGTGGTTGTGATCGAACCGACCGTGCCGGTTCGTCGTCCCTTGGAAAGCGCGCGCTCGCCACCTGGCCAGATCAGGAGGAGAGAAGAAGATGCTGGCGTCCTCGTTGGGCGAGGGCGCCGGGCCTGCCGCCGTGGCGAGCACCCGGTTTCCCGCATCGCCAAACGGTGGAGCGTCCCGCCGAAAAAACCCGTTCGGCGGCTAGGCGATACTGAGACGGCAGGTCTCCTGGCTGGCGGGTCATCGCCGGGCGTTCGGCCTTCCCAGTTGCCCAGTGGCCTTATTCGAACGCCGGCTCGCCGCTCACAGTTGCGGGATCAGCCACGGCTGCGCCCGGCTGCGCCGGTGCGTCCGCGTTCCCTATTAATCCCCCGGGGGGGAACCGTCCTGCCTATAGCTTAACGTTGTTGAGGGAATTGCGGCAAATCGGTGTCCCGCCAAACGCGGCTAGTGGGCTACCGCAAAAGTTTTGACAGGTTCTCGT
>JBATDL010000445.1:0-2137 GCA_049663445.1 Candidatus Competibacter sp. | reverse complement strand
AACGGCATCCTGATCGTCGAGTTCGCCAACCAGTTGCGGTTGACCGGACTGGATCGACACGAAGCCGTGCTGGAAGCGGCGACCCTGCGGCTGCGGCCGATCCTGATGACCACGCTGGCCACCGTTCTCGGCGCGATTCCGCTGGCGCTGGCGGTAGGGGCGGGGGCGGAAAGCCGCCAGCAGATCGGTTGGGTGATCGTCGGCGGGCTGCTGCTGGGTACGCTGCTGACCCTGTCGGTGGTGCCGGTGGCCTATACCCTGCTGGCGCGCAAGGTCCACCACAGCGCCGAGGAAGCGGCGGAACTGGCGGAGCGAAAAGTGATGACGACTGAATCGGTGGAGATATAATGCTCCCAGCCCGGTTGTGGAACCTCCCCTCCTTAGATAAGGAGGGGAGGCGTGCGGCGCCGGGGTGGTTCGAACCGGTGATTCCACCTGTCAGATAGGAGCGCTATATCCAAGGCCAACGCCTGAGTAGCGCTCGAATGGCTTCATCTTGAAAGTGAACCCGACCGTTATACCTTCAGCGTGAGGGACCCACAGCGCAAATGCCCCCTCATCATGCACGAGCTTATCTCGTGGCTCCCAGTTTTTCCCCGGCGAACAGCGCCGCACCGATCATGCCGGCCAGATTGAGAAATTGGGCGGGCACGACAGGAGCCTGCACAGTAATCCTCGGGGCAAACTTATGCAGCTTTTTGCTGGCACCGCCACCGAGCACGATCAGGTCCGGCCAAAACAATTTTTCCATGGTCACCAAGTAACGGTTGAGTCGATCACCCCAGTCTTTCCATTTGAGCTGCTGGGTGTCGCGCACGGCTTCCGAAGCGTAGCGTTCGGCCACCAAGCCGTCATCAAGCATGATATGGCCCAGCTCGGTATTCGGCAGCAGTTGGCCATCGCTGAATAGGGCCGTTCCAAGACCGGTGCCAATCGTGACAATCAGCACCACCCCGGCCGCATCCTTGGCGGCGCCAAACCGCATCTCGGCCAACCCGGCAACGTCGGCATCGTTCGCAACTTGGACCGGGCAGCTGGTCTGCTTCGAAAAGTAATCGGCCACCGGCAATCCGATAAAGGCGGGGTCGATGTTCGCTGCGGTACGGACAACACCGTGCTGGATGGCGGCTGGAAATCCGATGCCAATGGGTCCGGACCAATGATGTTGATCGATGAGCTCTTGGATTGTGATGCCGACAGCCTCGGGGGTCGCCGGACGGGGCGACTCGATACGAATACGCTCGCTCAGCAATTCCCCGGTCGTGGTCTCGATCACGGCACCCTTGATCCCCGTCCCGCCCACGTCGATACCTAGGATCTTCATAATATTTTACCGTCCCCTTTCAATCTTTATTCAACGATGTCGCCTGTTAGGCCAACTTGATCCACCGATTGGCGGCACGACCGCCCCTCCACCCACCTTTTCCGGGGAGAACGCGAAAATACGGGTAAAATAGAGGAAACCGATCCCGATGGAAAACGCAGCGCGAAGGTGGGAACCATGCTGGCGAAGCTCAAGAATTACAGCCCGCTGATCAATCTAATCCCCAACACCGCCATCCAGTTTCTGGATTTCGGCTTCAACCTCCACGAAACACGGGTGTCGCGGGCGTTTCTGACGGAATCCGGCGCGGACGGACGGCCGCTGCTGACCGCGCTGTATGCCGACGATGCCAGTGGCCAGTTCATCACCCAGGACGGCCGGACCGCCCAGCCGGAACAAGTGTTTTCCTTCAACGCCGCCAAGGCCGCCGCGTTGTTCGACGGCGCCTGGCTGCCGCTGCCGTTTCCGCGCATCCGCGAGCCGCACCCGGACGGCCATCACCTGTTCGACAAGGGGCCAATCAACTGGGCGCGGGCGCGACTGCTGGAACTGCCGGCCCCCGACACCGAGGGCAACACCCATCGCGTCACCCTGGCGTTCGATACTCAGTTGCTGCCGACCCGCGAGGGCCGGCCCTATCTCGCTCCCAGCCCGCTGGACATGCAGTCCGGCGAGGAATTCGCCCTGAGCGACGCCGAGGCCGACACCGGCTGGTTTCTGGAACAAAAATGGGTGCGCGAGTGGCTGCACCAGCGGTTTTACGCCTACGAACGCCGCCGCCGTGCCCCGCGCCGAGTGGACGAGGCCGAGCTG
>JBATDL010000444.1:0-2063 GCA_049663445.1 Candidatus Competibacter sp. | reverse complement strand
GGGCGCGGTTGCGTAATCAATTGACCGTGAATGATCTCACTCACCAGATTTTCGGGCAGGTCGAGCAGGTCTTCGTAAGTCGCGAATTTAGCGGCGGTTGCGGTCATGGGTCAGAATTTCTCCACGGGTTCGCGTTACGCCTCGTCCTCGGTGCCCAGATAAGCCTCAATCACCTTTGGATCGCGGCGCACCTGCTCCGGCACGCCTTCGGCGATTTTGCCGCCGTTTTCCAGTACCACCAATTTTTCGCAGGCGCGCATCACCAGACGCATGTCGTGTTCGATCAGCAAAATAGTGATTCCACGCTCTCGAATGCGGGCGATCAAGCCAATCAACGCCTCGGTTTCCTGTTCGTTCATGCCGCCGGCCGGTTCGTCCAGCACCAGTAATCGCGGCCGGGTCGCCAGCGCCCGGGCGATTTCCAGCCGCCGCTGGTCTCCGTAGGCCAGATTCTTCGCCAACGCCAGCGCCTGCTGGCGCAGGCCGACAAATTCCAGTTCCTTCAAGGCCCGGCCCATGGCGTCGTTTTCCTCGCGTCGCTGGGACGGCAACCGCAACAGGGCGGCGAGAATTCCGCCCCGCATCTGGTAATGGCAACCGGCCAGCACGTTCTCCAACACGGTCAAGCGCTGGAACAGTCGGATATTCTGGAAGGTACGGGCGATGCCAAGGGCGATGATGCGATGGGTGCGCAACCCGGCCAGCGACGTACCGGCGAATTCGATTCGACCCCGGTCGGGTCGATAGTTGCCGGTGATCAGGTTGAATACCGTGGTCTTGCCGGCGCCGTTGGGGCCGATCAGACCAATCACCGAGCCTTCCTCGACGACGAAGGACACCGCATCGACAGCCGTCAAACCGCCAAAGGTTTTGGTCAGCCCCTGGAGCGTCAGCAACGGCGTTGTAGTGCCGGCCGACCGACCGGATACAACGGATGGCGCCTCCATCATCCGCGCCCCCTAGCCAGGGTCACCGGCGAAAATCGTCCTCCTCCCGCTGGCAGCAAGCCCTGTGGCCGGAACACCATCATCACGACCATCACCAGGCCAAACACCAGCATTCGGGCGCTGGCGAACTCGCGGAACAGTTCCGGCAAGCCGATGACCAGGAAGGCCGCCAGCAGGACTCCGACGATATTGCCCGCTCCGCCGAGAATCACGATCATGAACAGCACCACCGATTCCCAGAAATTGAAGGACTCCGGGGAAATGATGGTCATTTTGGCCGCAAACAGAGTACCGGCCATGCCCGCCCAAGCCGCGCCCAGTCCGAATGCGGCCAGCTTATAGTACGCAGTGTTGATGCCACTGCCCTCCGCCGCCACCTCATCCTCACGCAAGTAGTTGAGCGCCCGTCCGAACCGCGACTGTTTCAGCCGCAAAAACAGAAAAATGGTCAGCGCCACGCAACCCCAGATCAGGTAGAAAAACTCCTGCGGCCGGCGAATGACGATACCGAACAGCTTGGGACGGCTGATGCCAAAAATGCCGTTGGCACCACCGGTAATACCGAAGATGTCGTTCACCAGGGCGATACGCACGATTTCGCCAACGCCGATAGTGACGATCAACAGGTAATCGCCGCGCAAATGCACCACTGGCCGCGCCACCGCCAGCGCAAACAGGCCAGCGGCCAAACCGCTTAGTGGCAGGGTCCACAAGATCGGGATCTGATAGCGGGTGTTCAGAATGGCGGCGGTGTAGGCGCCCACCGCGTAAAAGGCGGCGTGACCCATATTGAACAAGCCGGCCTCGCCCAGAATGAGGTTGAGACCCAGCGCCAGCAGCCCGTATAAACCGATGCTGTTGAGTACGTCCACCTGATAGGCGTTGAGAAACAGCGGCGCGGCGGCCAACAGCGCGGCCGCCAGCACGACGGCGAACAGCTTACCGTGCTTCATGAGCTCCATCCGCCATCATGATCTGTACCCCTATCTCTTATCCTCTTCATATCTTGTCCGCTACCCGCTCGCCCAGCAAACCGGTGGGCCGGACAATCAGGATCAGAATCAGCACCAGGAAAGCGATGGCATCCTTCCAGGCGATGGAAATATAGGCCGCGCC
>JBATDL010000443.1:0-2806 GCA_049663445.1 Candidatus Competibacter sp. | reverse complement strand
CTCCAGTCCCATGCCAGTGTCGACGGAAGGCTTCGGCAGTGGAGTTAATACTCCATCGGCGCTGCGGTCGAACTGCATGAACACCAGGTTCCAGATTTCGATGTAGCGGTCGCCGTCTTCGTCGGGCGAGCCGGGCGGGCCGCCGGCGATGCCGGGGCCGTGATCGTAGAAAATTTCCGAGCACGGGCCGCAGGGACCGGTATCGCCCATCGCCCAGAAATTATCGCTCTCATAAGGCTTGCCGCCGACCTTGTCGCCGATGCGGGTAATACGGTCCCTGGGCACCTGGATCTCGTCGGCCCAGACTTGATAAGCCTCGTCGTCGGTCTGGTAGACGGTCACCCACAGCTTGTCTGGCGGCAGCTTCAGCACATCGACCAGAAATTCCCAGGCAAAATGAATCGCTTCTTTTTTGAAATAGTCGCCGAAGCTGAAATTACCCAGCATCTCGAAAAAGGTGTGGTGGCGAGCGGTGTAACCGACATTTTCGAGATCATTGTGCTTGCCGCCGGCTCGCACGCAGCGCTGAGCGGTGACCGCCCGGTGATAGGGGCGCTGGTCACGGCCGGTGAACACGTCCTTGAACTGCACCATGCCGGCGTTGGTGAACAACAGCGTGGTGTCGTTGAGCGGGACCAGCGGGCTGCTGGCGACCACTTCGTGGCCGTGATCATGGAAATAATCGAGGAAGAGGGTGCGAAGTTCGGCGCTGCTGGTCATGGTCGGGCTTCAGAAATCCAGGGTTCAGGGATCGAGGTTCAGGGATCGAGGTTCAGGGATCGGAGGCATTGCCTATTCCCTGTCCCCTGAACCCTCCAAAAGATGCTTGATCTGGTCCAGAGTAAAACCGTGCTGGCGAAGCACCCGCGTTTGCTGCATCCGTCCGGCGGCATCGCTAGGCACGAGAGACTTGAATCGCTTGCGGTGCAGTTCCCGCAGTTTGGGCAGCCAGTCGTCCTCCAACCCCGCCAGCACCGTATCGACCAGTTCCTGTGGTACGCCGCGCTCGCGTAGCTCGCGGCCGATCCGCAGCGGTCCGTAGCCCTTGTCGGCCCGGCCGCAGGCGTAGAGTTCGGCATAACGGGCCTCGTCGAGCAGGCGCTCTTCCACCAACTGGTCCAGCGCCGGCTCGATGTGATCGGCCGGAAAGCCACGCTGGATCAGCTTTTGGCGCAGTTCCAGCCGGGAATGTTCGCGCCGGGCCAGCAGCTCCAGCGCCTTGGCGCGTACTGCTGTCGGGTCGTCGGCGCCGACCTGCTCAGAGATCCGTGTCCAGCTCATCGGTCGCGGCACCAGGGGCCTCATCCTCCTCGACTTGTTCGGCCGTCACCGGCACCGCATCGGGACGGACCAGGAAATGATCGCGGATCATGCTTTCCAATTCGCGGGCCAGTTCCGGGTTCTCCTTGAGATAGTTACGGGCATTATCCTTGCCCTGGCCAATGCGGGTGCCGCCGCGACTGTACCAGGCACCGGATTTTTCGATCAGCGCCGCCTTGACGCCCAGATCGATAATCTCGCCCAGCCGGGAAGCGCCCTCGCCGTAAAGAATCTCGAACTCGGCCTGCCTGAAGGGTGGCGCCAGCTTGTTTTTGACCACCTTGACCCGGGTTTCGTTGCCGATGACCTCGTCGCCTTTCTTGATCGCGCCGGTGCGGCGGATATCCAGCCGCACCGAGGCGTAGAATTTGAGGGCATTGCCGCCGGTGGTGGTTTCTGGAGAACCAAACATGACGCCTATCTTCATCCTGATTTGATTGATAAAAATAACCATGGTGTTCGAGCGCTTGATGTTGGCGGTGAGCTTGCGCAGCGCCTGACTCATCAAGCGGGCGTGCAGGCCGACGTGAGAGTCGCCCATATCGCCTTCGATCTCGGCCTTGGGGGTTAGCGCCGCCACCGAATCGACCACCACAGTGTCCACCGCGCCGGAACGCACCAACATGTCGGCGATTTCCAGCGCCTGTTCGCCGGTGTCGGGCTGGGAGACCAGCAAATCGTCCACGTTGACGCCCAGTTTGGCGGCGTAGATGGGGTCCAGGGCATGCTCGGCATCGATGAAGGCGGCACAACCGCCCAACTTTTGGGTTTCGGCGATGACCTGTAGCGCCAGGGTGGTTTTGCCGGAGGATTCGGGTCCATAAATTTCGGTCACCCGCCCGCGCGGCAAGCCACCGATGCCCAAGGCGATGTCCAACCCAAGCGAGCCGGTGGAAACGGTCATCACATCGCGGGAGGCGCTGGTGGTGTCGCCCATCCGCATGACTGCGCCTTTGCCGAACTGGCGCTCGATCTGGGTCAGCGCGCCCGCGAGCGCCTTTTTCTTGTTATCGTCCATTCCGTGCATCCCCTTGGCAATCAGGTGGGTAACCGGCCTGAAAAAGTGGAACCGGTTGTTTTCATCGATTATTCCACAGACCACCGGTCGAACCTAGCCCCCCGGCCAGCGGCGCAGCACTCGATAGCACGAACCTTCCGGCGACGATTGTGATTCGACCAGTGCCACATCGCCGACCCGCCAGCGAATCGGTGCGGCGGGGGGCCGGGTCGGGGCTGGACCGGGAAATTTGCGCGCCAGCGTGATATGGGCCTGGAAGGCCCGCCGCTCGGGAGTAAAGCCACAGCCGCGCAGCCGGCGGTGCAAGTCGGCCACCAGCTCGCACAACTCCGGCGGGGTATGGCTGGCGCCCAACCATAGAATGCGGGGGCGCGGCCAGTAGCCATAGCGGTCCAGAGTCAACTCCAGGGCCGGCACCGCCAGATCGGCCAGCGCCGCTTCGTAAGCCGCCAGGCGGGCGGCATCGGT
>JBATDL010000442.1:0-2934 GCA_049663445.1 Candidatus Competibacter sp. | reverse complement strand
TGTGCCCCAGAAAGTGCTGGCGCCTCGTATCAAAATCATTATCCAGGTAAGAACCATACAGATTTACTGCGGTGTTCGCCGCCAGTTCGAAGGCTTGGCGCGCCTCAAAGGCTTCGGTGCGTTCGTTGTAGTCAACCCCCTGGTCATTTTGATAGTCGCGATGAATAGCCTGAGCGGTGAGTTGGAATCCCCGATGTGTAAAGATGGCGATGCCGGATGGTTGGTCGTCCTGAGCGTGGATGCCGACAGGCGCTTCCACCGAATTACCGGTTAGACCGGCAATATTGAGACTGAGCCGGGTGGCTTCGTCCTCACTTCGATAAGCATACTGTCCTCCGAGCGTGGTCGTGCCATGCTCGTCCACTCGCGCAAACACCCGGTTATTTTCCTTGCGGGTCAGGATATTGAGTACCCCATGATAGGCATAGTCGCCATACAGGACTGCGCCAGGACCTCGGATAAACTCAATGCGATCCACCTGCTCGATCGGCAGGGACAAGGCTTGAGAGGAAAGCCCGGAATTGTCTCGACTCATCGGCACCGAGTTCAACAGCACCTTGATATTGCCGGAGTTAAACGGAGCGCTGAATCCCCTGGTGGCCACAAGCAGATTACCCTGGTTTCCCTGATTGATCATTACACCGGGAATCAGGGCCAGTGCATCCCACACCGTGCGCATGCCCAGTGCCTCCAGATCCCGGCCCTGGAGCACGGTCACCATGCCAGGCACGTAATCGGCGTTCAGCCGGCTCTTGGTGGCGATTTCGGTGCTCTCATCCAACACTTGCATCAGTTCCCCCAGCCACTGTTCGTCTTCGCCAGCCATGGCGACCAAGTCGGCGGAAACTTCCTCAGCCAGTGATGAGACACTGATGGTCAGCAAGAACGTCGTGGCCAGCGCCCATTTCATCCGGCGCCTTGGTCTGTCGCCAGGATTTATAACACCATGGATGGTCTTGATTTTCCGGCGGGAACGGAAGATGGTCGCCATTTCACGGATCATCATCGTGTTTTACTCCGGTTCACCATATCTCGACTTTTGCCATTCGATTTCATCGAAAATCAACTTGTCACTGATACTTATCCACAACTTTCGTAATTAAGAAAAGTCAAATGGCCAGACAAAATTTTCCAGGCCAGTAGCCAAATGCTTAATGTTAGGCCATGACGCTCCTCTCTGATTGACGGAATCGCTATTTCGAGTTACTCCGGCGCTCTGTGTCACTCCTCTTGGTCAAGAAGGAAAAAGACACAATTCGAAAAGGATTGCCATGGTACCGACCATAAACGGCGGATAGTCGAGCCTGAGTTTGTCCGACAGGCTGGGGGTTGACCAAAAATCTGGGTTGGATTGGCGTGCATGTATCCCCCGCCGAGCGGGGAAAGCCGCTGGATGGCGAGGAGAAACCATGAATCACCCGCAAATACCTTCGCCCGCATGGTTCTGGCGACTGAATTGGGACACGATCCGGCACGATCTGGTGATCGGTAGCTGCCCGCGCGATCCGGCCGATCTCGACCGGCTCCGAACCGAGGCCCAAATATCGGCGGTGCTGTCCTTGCAGCACGACGAGTGCCTGGAAAAACTGGAGATCGACTATCCACGACTCGCGCGCCACGGTCGCGCCCAGGGCCTGCTCATGGAACGCAGCCCGATGCGCGATTTCGATCCCGAGGACCAGCGCCGCTGGTTGCCCGTGGCCGTTCGGGTTCTGCATGGTCTGCTCAGCCAGGGCCATCGGGTCTACCTGCACTGCACCGCCGGCGTCAACCGCTCCTCGCTGGCGGCAGTGGCCTATCTGACCTGGATCGAGGGCCAAGCACCGGACGAAGCCATGGCGCTGCTGCAACGCGCTCGACCGGAGGTCAGCCCTTACTGGGACGCCTACGAGGGCTGCCGGCGGGACTTGATCGCCCCCCACGCCCACCGCATCCGCCAGCGCGCTGCCGAACTGAGCCGCCAGGACCCCGTACAGAGCGCCGAAGCCCATCGGTCACGGGCGGAACGGGAAGTCATCCGGACCGTGCTGATCGGCTGATAGAGTCCAACGAACTTTACTGATCATCGCTCGTTTGGGAGGTAGCCAACATGCAACGTGAATTAGGTCATACCGGACTGTCGGTCAAAGCCATTGGTTTGGGCGCCATGCCGCTGTCCATCGACGGGCGACCGTCCGAGGCGCAGGCCTTGGCGGTCATCGAGGCATTCGTCGCGGGGGGCGGGGATTTCATCGATACCGCCAACGTGTACTGTCTGGACGATGACGACATCGGCCACAACGAGCGCTTGATCCAGCAGGCGCTACGGGGGATCGGCGCGACCGAGCAGGTGATCGTGGCCACCAAGGGTGAGTTGCGCCGGCCCGGCGGCGCTTGGGTGGTGGACGGCAACCCGGATTGGCTGCGCCTGTCCTGCGAGCGCAGCCTGCGGGCCTTGCAAACCGACTGCATCACTTTGTACCAGTTGCACACCGTCAGCGATTCCCGGTCTCTTTTGCTCATCTAACTGATTTATAAATATATTTTTTATTAAACACTGATAAATTTTCGAGAAAAAACCATTATTAATCAAAGACTAGGAAAGAAACCGGGAATCGCTGCCGGTGGCGGGGAATCCACTTTGCCCCACGTTCGACCCGATCGGGTCATGATGGCAATCCCCGCTTCATCCTCAAACAAAATATCCGCCCCGAGTTTTTTGGCAACCCTTTGAATCATTGGGAATTTATTATCAACAAAAGCCGCTACTTTGACGGGATCCCGACCCCGCGCCCGATAACAAGGTTTTTGACAACTTAACTTCATCTGATGGAGGTGCAAAGCCACCGTAGAATCCGAAACCCAGGTCTTAAACTGCTTCTTTAGTAACTCCACTAGGTCGTGTTCACAAAATTGCTAGCGGAGCATGATCACGATGAGGGCGAGGGTGACGAA
>JBATDL010000441.1:0-1541 GCA_049663445.1 Candidatus Competibacter sp. | reverse complement strand
GGTACGCACTGCGCCTGCGTAAACGATGCCGTTTAGTGAGATGACGGCCACCTCTGAAGTACCGCCGCCGATATCCAGCACCATCGCTCCGCGCGCTTCCTCGACCGGGATGCCAGCGCCGATCGCCGCCGCCATCGGCTCGGGAATCAGGTACACCACCCGCGCGCCGGCGCCCATCGCCGATTCGCGGATCGCCCGTCGCTCCACCTGAGTGGAACCGCAGGGCACGCTGATCAGGACGCGAGGGCTGGGGTTGAAAAACTTGCGGGAATGCACCTTGCGAATGAAATGTTGGAGCATCTTCTCGGTGACGGTGAAATCGGCGATCACGCCGTCTTTCATTGGCCGGATGGTGGACAGATTGTTGGGCGTGCGACCCAGCATCCGTTTGGCGTCCGTGCCCACCGCCGCAATGGTGCGAATCCCCCGAACCGGGTCCTGGTTGATCGCGACCACCGAAGGCTCGTTGAGGACGATGCCGCCTCCCCTAACGTAAATCAACGTGTTAGCGGTCCCCAGATCGATCGAGAGATCGTTGGAGAACTTGCCCCGCAACCATTTGAACATGTTGTCGAAAGTCCTGTCCGTCAGAAACGGCTAATGCTAGCAAGCAGGGGGGTTAGGAGCAAGCTGGCAAATTATGGTAGGGTTGCGCATCCGTTTTCTTCGATCCCCTGCAAGGAGAATTCTCGCGATGTCTCTGGGACCCGCCGAAGTCGCCAAAATCGCCCACTTGGCGCGGTTGGCCATCCGCGACGAGGATGTGCCGGCCTACGCCCGCAACCTGTCCGCCATCCTCGAACTGGTGGCCCAGATGAATGCCACCGACACGACCGGCGTCGCGCCGATGGCGCATCCGCTGGATATGGCGCAACGCCTGCGTCCCGACGCAGGCGCCGAACCCGACCGGCGCGCACATTTCCAGGCCATCGCCCCGCAAATCGAAGCCGGGCTATATCTGGTGCCGAAGGTGATTGAGTGAACTTGAGCTCTCACTCCCGGCCCCGCACCCTCGCTTCGCTCTCCCGCAAGGGGAGAGGGGAGTTTTTGGATCATCATCCCCGATTTCACCGCCATGCATGAGAAAACCATTGCCCAACTCAGCGCCGGCCTCGCCGCTGGCGAGTTCAGCAGCGAAGAGCTGACCCGCGCCTTCCTTGAGCGCGTGGAACGGTTCAACCCCCAACTGAACGCTTTCATCACCGTCACCGCCGAAGCGGCGCTGGTCCGCGCGCGCGCTGCCGACGAACGCCGCCGGCGAGGCGAAGCGGGGCCGCTGACCGGCGTTCCCATCGCCCACAAGGATATTTTCTGCACCGAGAGCGTGCGCACCTCCTGCGGCTCGCGCATGCTGGACCGTTTCATCGCACCCTACGACGCCACCGTGGTCGAGAAGCTGAACGCCGCCGGCGCGGTGATGCTGGGCAAGACTAACATGGATGAGTTCGCCATGGGCTCGTCCAATGAAACCAGCTTCTACGGCCCGGTGCGCAATCCCTGGGATCTGGAGGCGGTACCCGGCGGCTCCTCCGGCGGGTCCG
>JBATDL010000440.1:0-2505 GCA_049663445.1 Candidatus Competibacter sp. | reverse complement strand
ACCTGATGCTCGACCGCCCGACTCTGGCCGGCGTCGATGCCGACCAGGCCGAAGCCGACGATGTGGGAAAAGGCGGCCTGTCCATCTCCAGTGTCGACGATCTCGCCCAGGCATTGGATGGTGTCGATCTCGAAAACACGCCCCTTTTCATTCAGGCCAGCACCAGCGCCCTGACCTTCACCGCGCTACTGGCGGCGCTGGTGAAAAAACAGGGCAAATCGCTGGCCAAGGTGCGCGGCGCCATCGGCATGGACCCCTTGGGTCAATTGGCCCGCGATGGCCGGCTACCCCGCGATCTGGACGGCATCTACGACGTGATGGCGCAGCTCACCGCTTGGGCCAAAGCCAACGCGCCGCAATTGCAGACGATCACCGTCCAGGGCAGTCCCTATCATAACGGCGGCGCCAGTACCACTCAGGAGCTGGCCTTCGTGCTGGCCACCGCCGTCGAATACCTCCGCACCCTGCAAGCTCACGGACTGAGCGTGGATGACGCCGCACCGCGCTTCCGCTTCGCGTTGTCGATCGGTTCCAACTTTTTCATGGAAATCGCCCGACTGCGCGCCGCACGGTTGCTATGGGCCAAGATTGTCCAGGCGTTCGGCGGCAATGCCGAGTCGCAGAAGATGCGCGTTCATGCCCGCACCTCGGCATGGAACCAGACGATTTACGACCCGCACGTCAACCTGCTGCGCGGCACCACCGAAGCCTTCTCGGCCATCGTCGGCGGCTGCGACAGCCTGCACATTTCGCCCTTCGACGAGCTGGTGCGCGTCCCGGACGACTTCTCCCGGCGCGTCGCCCGCAACACCCATACCGTGCTGCGCGAGGAAACCCACATTACTCACACCGTCGATCCGGCCGGTGGCTCCTGGTATGTGGAAACCCTGACCGATGCGGTGGCCCGCCAGACCTGGACGATCTTCCAGGAGGTTGAAAAGCGGGGCGGCATGACGAAAGCACTCCAAACCGACTGGCCGCAAGCCCAAATCGCCGACACCGCCGCCAAACGGGCCGCCAACATCGCCAAGCGCAAGGATATCTTCGTCGGTACCAACATGTATCCCAACATGAAGGAAACCCGAATTGAACCGGCGCCGGTGGACGCATGGGCAATCCAGACGGAACGAACCACGGCTCTCAACCAGTTTCGGGCGGCGGCCAACGCGGATCAAAAGCAAGCAGCCCTGGACGCACTGGCCAAGGCGGGCGCGAACAGCGTAGACACTGCGATTCAAGCGGCGCTGGCTGGGGCAAGCCTGGGTGAAATTGCTCAGGCCGCACGCACCGGCGCCAAGGCCGGCCCCACCACCAACCCCGTCCACGCCCATCGCGGCGCGCAAGCGTTCGAGGCGTTACGACAAGCGGCGGAAACCTACATCGCCCGTATCGGCCAGCGGCCGCTGGTCTTTCTCGCCACCATGGGACCACTGACTCAGCACAAGGGTCGCGCCGATTTCGTCACGGCTTTCCTGGGGGTGGGCGGCTTTGAAACGATTTACCCATCCGGTTTCAGCACCCCCGAGGAAGCGGCGGATGCGGCGCTGGCCTCGGGCGCCAAGGCCGTGGTGATCTGCTCCACCGACCCGACCTATCCCGAAATCGTCCCGCCTCTGGTTCAAAAACTCAAACAGGCCAATGCGGATCTGACCGTGATGCTCGCTGGCTATCCGGCTGATCATGTGGAAGCCTTCAAAGCCGCCGGGGTTGATGATTTCATTCACCTGAACGCCAACTGCCTGGTGCTGTTGAGCACGTTGCAAAAGAAAATGGGGGTCGCCCAATGAGTCAATCGCCTGATTTTACTTCCATGGCCTATGGCCTGGACTTCCCCAAGCCCAGTTTCGCCGAGTGGAAGGCGATGGTGGAAAAAACCACTGGCAAAACCCTGGAGCAATGGGTTTGGGCGACCATGGAGCAGATCGACGTCAATCCGCTCTACACCCAGGATGACATCAAGGATCTGAAACATCTGGGCTATGCCGCCGGGGTGCCACCCTTCCTGCGCGGCCCCTACCCGGCCATGTACGTGACCCAGCCGTGGACGGTGCGTCAGTACGCCGGTTTCTCGACGGCGGAGGAGTCCAACGCCTTCTATCGCCGCAATCTGGCGGCGGGGCAGAAGGGTCTATCCATTGCCTTTGACTTGGCCACCCATCGTGGCTATGACTCCGATCATCCGCGCGTAGTCGGGGACGTGGGCAAGGCCGGCGTGGCGATTGACTCGATTTTGGATATGGAAGTGCTGTTCGGCGGTATTCCGCTGGATCAAATGTCGGTGTCGATGACCATGAACGGCGCGGTATTGCCGGTTTTGGCCTTCTACATCGTCTCCGCCGAGGAACAGGGTGTTCCCCACGACAAGCTCACCGGCACCATTCAGAACGACATTCTGAAAGAGTACATGGTGCGCAACACCTATATTTATCCGCCCGATCCGTCGATTCGCATCATCGGCGACATCTTCGCCTACACCTCCAAGGAGATGCCGAAGTTCAACAGCAT
>JBATDL010000439.1:0-9144 GCA_049663445.1 Candidatus Competibacter sp. | reverse complement strand
ATATTAAATACGCCACCGAGGTGGAAAAATATCCGGGCCTGGTGGTGCATGGTCCCTTGCAGGCTGTGTTGCTGCTGGAATCGGCGAAGCGCAACAACCCGAATCGACAACCGGCCGGCTACCGCTTTCGCGCGTTGCGACCCCTTTTCGATTTTGACCGAGTGTCGGTTTGCGGCCGGCCTAACCCGGACGGCAGCCACGAGTTATATACGGCCAACACCGATAACAATATTGGCATGCAAGCCACCCTATCCTGGAGATAACGTCGATGGTGGAGAGACTGGAACGTTCGATATTACTGGTGCCGGCTTCCAACTGGAACATGATTCAAAAGACCGCCGCCGCCCGCGCCGATGCGGTGTGCATCGATCTGGAAGACGCGGTGACGGTGGACGAAAAGGAAGCGAGTCGGGCCAACGTGGTTCGTGCGTACAAGGAACTGGATTTCGGCAATAAACTGAGGATGTACCGGATCAACGGGCTGGACACTCATTATGCCTATCGGGATCTGATCGAGGTGGTGGAAGCCGCCGGCGATGGCATCGATTTGATCGTAGTGCCCAAGGTCAACCGTCCCGAAGATATCTATGTGGTGGAAACGCTGCTGACGCAAATCGAGAGCTACCGGAAATTCTCACGCCCTATTGGCATTGAAGCGCTGATCGAGACTGCCGCCGGTTGCGTCAATATTCGGGAAATCGCGGCCTGTTCCACCCGGCTGGAAGGGTTCGTGTATGGATCCGGCGATTACGCGGCGTCGGTGCGAATGCCAATGGAATCGATCGGAGAACTGGACGAAAACGATGCGGTTTATCCCGGTCACCGCTGGCATCACATCATGCATTCAATCGTCACCGCCGCCCGCGCCTACAACAAGCGCGCCATTGATGGACCTTTCGCCGGCATCAAGAATCCCGAAGGCTTGACGCAAGCCTGCAAAATCGGGCGGGCCATGGGCTTCGATGGCAAATGGTGCATTCACCCGAGCCAGATCGAAACGGTCAACCATACTTTTGTCCCGTCGGCCAAGGACATTGAATGGGCGCAAACCGTGCTGCGCGAGTACGAGATCGCGCGGCAAGAGGGCCGGGGCGCCCTCAGCGTCAAGGGGAAAATGATTGATGTCGCCTCGCTCAGAATCTGCCACACCCTGGTTGAAAGGGCTAAACTGGCAGGATTACTCAACTGAGACGATATGTCATGGCGAAAATATTGGAAGGACTGCGAGTGGTCGAGGGCACCGCGTTCGTGGCCGCGCCGCTGGCGGGCATGACATTGGCGCAGATGGGGGCGGATGTGATCCGGTTCGACCGCCTCCGAGGTGGTTTGGACCATCACCGCTGGCCGGTCACCCACGACAACAAAAGCCTGTTCTGGGCTGGCTTGAACAAGGGCAAACGTTCCCTGGCCGTGGATGTCAGCACGCCGCGCGGGCAGGAGATCGCCACTCAGTTGATCTGCGCCCCCGGACCCAATACGGGTATTTTTCTGACCAATCTCCGGGTGCGCGGCTGGATGGATTACGAGCACCTGAAGCAGCACCGTGAAGACTTGATCATGCTGACCGTGCTGGGCAACCGCGATGGCGGCCCAGCGGTCGATTACACCATCAACCCCGGTGTGGGTTTTCCCCATGCCACCGGGCCGGAGGGTTCCACCGACCCGGTTTGCCATGTGCTGCCGGCCTGGGATTGCATCACCGGCCAAATGGCGGCGCTGGGCTTGCTGGCGGCCGAGCGGCATCGGCGGTTGACCGGCCAGGGTCAGTCGGTGGAGATCGCCCTGAAGGATGTCGCCTTGGCCATGCTGGGCAACCTGGGGATCATCGGCGAGGTAATGGTCAACGATTTCGACCGGCCCAAGTACGGCAATTATCTGTACGGCGCTTACGGCAACGAATTCGACACCGCCGATGGTCGCAAGGTGATGGTGGTCGGCTTGACCCGGCGGCAGTGGGACGGGCTGTGCAAGATCACCGGCCTGAAGACGGAATTCGACGCCCTGGGCGAGAAGCTGGGTTTGAATCTGAATCAGGAAGGTGATCGGTTCGAGGCCCGCGCGGAAATCACCGCGCTGCTGGTGCCCTGGTTCCGGGCCAGGAAAGTGGAGGAGTTTGCCCAGGCTTTCGACGAGAGCGGGGTCACCTGGTCGGTGTTCCGCAGCTTCAAGGAGGCCGTCCAGCAGGAGCCCGACCTGTCGACGCGGCATCCGATGTTCAGCATGCTCGAACAACCGGGGATCGGGGAGTATCTGGTGCCGGGCTCCCCGTTCGAGTTCGGCGAGTTCGAGCGTACTCCGCCCAAGCGGGCCGCCGTGCTGGGCGAACACACCGACGAAATCCTGTCGGGCATTCTCGGTATGAGCGATGCCGAGATTTCCCGGCTGCACGAAGACAAAGTGGTGGCGGGACCGCGCCTTTGAGTGGTTTTGCGCCGCCGCCGGTTCAGGCGGCCTGCGCGCTCTTGTTCACCAGCCGCACGAACAGTTCTTCCAGCCGGTTGGTCTTGTTGCGCAGACTGACCACTTCGATGCCCTGCGCCGATAGCGCCTGAAACAGACCGTTCAGGCCACGGACCTTGGAGACATCGGCCTCCAAGGTCCATTCGTCCACCCGCCGCAGCGCGTAGCCGGTTACGGCCGGAGGTTCGGTCAACGGCTGGCGCAGGTTCAGCACGAAGGTTTCCAGATGCTGGCGGCCGATCAGGGCACTCATCCGGTCGTTCTCGACGATCCGGCCTTGATCGATGATGGCGATATGCCGGCACAGGCTTTCCGCTTCTTCCAGGTAGTGCGTGGTCAGAATGATGGTGGTGCCACGAGCGTTGGTGGCGCGCAGGAAATCCCAGGTCGAGCGGCGGATCTCGATGTCCACCCCGGCGGTCGGTTCGTCCAGAATCAGCAATTTCGGTTCGTGAACCAATGCGCGGGCGATCATCAGCCGGCGCTTCATGCCCCCCGACAGATCTCGCGCCATCACCCGCCGCTTTTCCCATAAACCAAGCTGCTTGAGATAGGTTTCGGCCCGCTGGTGGGCCAGCTCGCGCGGAATGCCGTAGTAGCCGGCCTGGTTGACGAGGATCTCGACGACCGGTTCGAACTGATTGAAGTTGAACTCCTGCGGCACCAGTCCGATACAGGCCTTCGCCGCGCTCAGCTCGCGGTCGAGATCGTGCCCGAAGATCTGAACGGAGCCGCTGGATTTGTGCACCAGCGAGCAAATGATGCCGATGGTGGTGGATTTTCCGGCCCCGTTGGGGCCGAGCAGGGCGAAAAACTCGCCTTCCGCGACCTCCAGATCGATACCGCGCAGCGCCTCAAGGCCGTTGGCGTAGGTCTTGCGCAACTGGTGCAGGGTCAGGGCGGGAGCGGTCATGGCGTGGTCCGGGAAAGCGCGAGATCAAGGTTGCTGGGGTAACAGATACGGCTCGAATTCAGGGGTAAAGCGTTCCTGAAAGCTGCCGTCGGGATTGATCAGTATAAAAAAAGCCGCCAGATGGTGTTCGCTGGCCAGTTGGAAACCCAGTTCCGGGCCGGCGGCCAGCAAAGTGGTGGCGGTGGCGTCGGCCACCATGGAGCGATCGCCGATCACCGTCACCGAAGCCAGGGTGTGCGGGACCGGCCAGCCGGTGCGCGGGTTGATGACGTGCGAATAGCGCTGGCCATTCTGCTCGAAAAAATTGCGGTAATCGCCCGAGGTAGAGACCGCGTGCTCGCCCAAGCGGATCAATCGTTCGACCGAGCGCTGGCCGGCCACCGGCTTTTCGATGGCGATGGTCCAAGGTTCGCCGCGACCATTGCGGCCCCGGGCGCGGATTTCACCGCCGATCGAGACCAGATAGTTGCCGACGCCGGTGGCGTCGATCAAGGCGGCCATTCGATCCACGCCGTAGCCCTTGGCTATGGCGGAAAGATCGATATACAGGTCAGCACGGTCTTTCTTCAGCGCCGGTGGCTCGGCGCGGGCGTGCAAGTGCCAGTAGCCGACCCGCTCGCGCGCTCGGGCGATGGCGGCTTCGGAAGGAACTGCATCGCGACGTGGTTCCGGTCCGAAACCCCAGAGATTGACCAGCGGGCCGACGGTGATATCGAAAATACCGCCGCTGAGTTCACCGATCCGCAAGCCCTCGGCGACCACCTGCTGCAATTCGGGAGAAACCGCGATCCAGTCGGTACTGGGATTTTGGTTGAAGCGCGACAGTTCCGAATCGGGATCGTAGGTGGACATTTGCCGGTTGACGTGGGCCAGCATTTCATCGACCCGCGCCTGGAGATCGGCGGGGACGGTCTGCCCCGGTGCCGGTACCAGCTTGAGTTCGTAACTGGTGCCCATGGTGGCGCCGGTCAAGCGCACGGTGGGGTCGGGTGGGGAGCGGTCGCAGGCGGCTAGC
Organism: Candidatus Competibacter sp.; assembly: GCA_049663445.1. Taxonomy (GTDB): domain Bacteria; phylum Pseudomonadota; class Gammaproteobacteria; order Competibacterales; family Competibacteraceae; genus Competibacter. Next base: position 4,756 of record JBATDL010000439.1, on the reverse strand, counting down.
GCCAGTCCGATCAGCAACGGCAAGACGCGGGTTAGCCACCGATGGCGCGGTGATCTGCAAAGGCGGTTTAGCATGAAGGCATTATAAAGGCTGATGGGTCGATGGGCACATGGGTTGAGGTGAAACCGGCGGTGCCTGTCTGGTGCCGCCGGTTGTCGCGGAGGGGTGTCGTTCAGGCGCCGGCCGCCGCTTCCATCGCGGTGATGGCATCGGCCATGCTCACCACGCGGCGGGCGCTCTCGACATGGAGGTTTTCGACCAGCCTGCCGTTCACCACCACCACGCCCTCGCCGCGCGCCGCCGCCGCCGCATGGGCTTCGATGATTTGCCGCGACCAGGCCACGTCTTCCGGCTTCGGGGTGAAGACCCCATTGCAGGGACCCACCTGCTTGGGATGAATCAGCGTCTTGCCATCGAAGCCGAACTCGCTGCCCTGGCGGCAGGCGAATTCGAAGCCGGCGTCGTCGTTGAGATCGAGATATACACCGTCGAGGATGGCCAGCCCGGCGGCGCGGGCGGCCAGCAGGCACAGCCCGAGCGAGGTGACGAACGGCAGGCGTTCGTGGGTATGGGCGCAGTCCAGTTCCTTGGCCAGATCGGAGGTCCCCATCACCAGACACTCCATGCGCGATGAGGCGCGGGCGATCCACTGCGATTCGAGGATGCTGCGCGGGGTTTCCATCATCGCCCAGATCGTCATGCTAGCGGGAGCGCCGTTGGCTTCCATGATCGCTTCCATGTGACGGATAGCGTCGACGCTTTCCACCTTGGGCAACAGCAGCGCGTCGGCGCCCGACTTGGCGGCCATGGCGATGTCTTCGTAGCCCCAGCGGGTGGACAGGGCGTTGACGCGGATGATGGTCTCGCGCATACCGAAACCGCCGGCGGCGACCGCCTCGCACACCTGCTTGCGGGCCAGTTCCTTGGCATCGGGGGCAACGGCGTCTTCCAGGTCGAGAATCAGACCGTCGGCCGGCAGGGCGCGGGCCTTTTCCAGGGCGCGGGCGTTGGAGCCTGGCATGTACAGCACGCTGCGGCGGGGACGCGCGGATTTGGGCATAACGGTTCTCCTGTGAGGTTTGGGGTGCGCGGGCTTGGAGCGCCCGCAGGATTCGGCAAAGACTAGCGCAACCGGCGCGTGGCCGAAAGCCTGTAAAGTTTATATTGTCTTTTCCCGCTCAAGGGTGAAAAAGAGGTTCACATTAGTTTTTTTTCCGCTAATTCCGTAATCTACTGTCCTTGTCCTCTTGCGCATCACGGCCGTGAACCCGACACGGTGGTGGATCGGGCCGCAAGGCGTGTCAACTCTCAGTGAGCGGAGCAAAGTTTATGATTCCTCAAGTCAAGACCATTTTGTATACCACGGCCCTGGGTAGTCACACGCGGCCGGTGTTCCGGTTCACCGTGGGTCTGGCCAAGCAACTCGGCGCCAGAATCATTCTGCTGCATGTGGTCGAGCCGCTGAGTAATTCGGTGCGGTTTCTGATCGACTCCTATCTGAAGCCGGACGCAGCGAAGGATCTGCATCGTCAGGCCAGCGAAGGTATGCTGGAGAAGATCCATCAGCGGATGGAAGCGTTTTGCACGGAGGAACTCGGTAGCACGCTCGAGCAGACGGAGGTGATTGCGGAAGTTCGCGTGGCCAGCGGCTTGGCTTGCGAGGTGATTCTGTCCGAGGCCGACCGGCACAACGTCGATCTGATCGTCATGGGTACGCACACCGGCTCCGGCATGCGCGCCGACTTGCTTGGGTCGACCACCCGTCGGATTACCCTGCTGTCGAAGCGCCCGGTGCTGATTGTCCCGGTGGCGGACGGCGACAGCAACGGATGGGCCAAGCCGCTGATCTGATGGATCGGCGGGCGAGAGCAAGGCGGGAGCAACCCGCCTTGCGGCAAGCCTAGTGCCCCAGCCCGTCCAGATACTTGTCGGCATCCAGCGCGGCCATGCAACCGCTACCGGCCGAGGTGATGGCCTGGCGATAGACATGGTCGGCCACGTCGCCGGCGGCGAACACTCCTGGGATGCTGGCGGTAGTAGCGCCGCCCTCGGAGCCCCCCTTAACCAGGAGGTAGCCGTTGCGCATCTCCAATTGGCCGGCGAAGAGGTCGGTGTTCGGCTTGTGGCCGATGGCGACGAACAGCCCTTGCAGGGTGATTTCCTCGGTTTGGTCGGTCTTGACGTTGCGCACCCGGATGCCGGTCACGCCGCTGTCGTCGCCGAGCACCTCATCCAGCACGCTGTCCAGTTGCAGTCGGATCTTGCCGGCGTTGACCTTCTCCATCAGCTTTTCGACCATGATCTTCTCGGCGCGGAACTGCTGGCGGCGGTGCACCAGCGTGACTTCGCTGGCGATGTTGGCCAGGTACAGCGCTTCCTCGACCGCAGTATTGCCGCCGCCGACCACCGCCACCTTCTGATTGCGGTAGAAGAAACCGTCGCAGGTGGCGCAGCCGGACACGCCCTTGCCCATGAATGCCTGCTCCGACGGGAGTCCCAGATATTGGGCCGAGGCGCCGGTGGCGATGATCAGGGCGTCGCAGGTGTACTCGCCGGCGTCGCCGCTCAGCCGAAACGGTCGTTGCTCCAGGCGGGCGGTGTGGATGTGATCGAAAACGATCTCGGTGCCGAAGCGCTCGGCATGCCGGCGCATGCGGTCCATCAAATCCGGCCCCTGCAAGCCCTCGACGTCGCCGGGCCAGTTGTCCACTTCGGTGGTGGTGGTCAGTTGCCCACCCATTTGCAGGCCGGTGACCATGATCGGTTGCAGATTGGCGCGGGCGGCGTAGACCGCCGCTGTGTAGCCGGCCGGGCCGGAGCCCAGAATCAACAGGCGGCAGTGTTTCGGTGTGCTGCTCATCGGTGAGTCTCCCCATCGTGCGTGGTGGCGGACAATGCCGGAACGCGAGCGTCCAGATCGGGCGCTGGCGTGCGGGCACTGCGGTAATCCTTAGCTCTGCTTCCCTGTGAAACACCCTCTCCCGGTGGGGGAGAGGGTTGGGGTAAGGGGTAAAACTTACAGCGTGGCGGCGTTCTCGGCCAAGTAGGCGGCCACGCCATCGGCGGTGGGCTTCATGCCCTTCTGGCCTTTCTTCCAGCCGGCCGGGCAGACTTCACCGTACTCTTCGGTGAATTGCAGGGCCTCGACCAGCCGCACCATTTCGTCCACTTCGCGGCCGAGCGGCAGGTTGTTGACGATCTGCGCCTGCACCACGCCCGCCTTGTCGATCAGGAAGGAGCCGCGCAGGGCGACGCCGGCCGGATGTTCGATGCCGTAGGCCTGGGTGATTTCATGCTTGACGTCGGCAACCATGGGGAATTGTACCGGGCCGATGCCGCCTTTTTCGGGAGGCGTGTTGCGCCAGGCGTAGTGCGTGAACTGCGAATCGATGGAGACTCCCACGACTTCCACCCCGAGTTCCTTGAACTTGGCGATGCGGTGGTCGTGGGCGATGATCTCGGACGGGCAGACGAAGGTGAAATCCAGTGGCCAGAAGAACAGCACCACGTACTTGCCGCGCAGGTCGGACAGCTTGAAATCGTCCTTGATCGAGCCGTCTGGCATGGCGGCGGCGGCGGTGAAGTCCGGGGCGGGCTGGGTGACTAACACGCTCATATGCGTAGCTCCTTAAGGGTTGTTGAAAGTTGGGATCGATGAACTGGGATGTAGCTTAAGTGAGGATCGCCCATTATGGAAATTGAATCATACAAATACATCGATAGATATTTGCTAACTTATTCGCCGGGCCTGTCACGTTCCTGTCATGAAAGTTCCTTAATAAAGAGGGTTGCGGTGATTGCTCCGCAGGGAGTTTGGGACGGTTTGAGTCAATTCAAGAGGATTCATGAACGCAAAACACATTTTAATCGTGGAGGACGAGCAGCCAATCCGGGAGATGATCACCTTCGCCTTGGCCGGGGTGGGCTATGAGGTGCGGGAAGCTGCCGACGCCCGTCAGGCGCAGACCGCCCTCTCCGAACGCTTGCCCGATCTCATCCTGCTGGACTGGATGTTGCCCGGCATCAGCGGCATTGATTTTGCCAGGCGATTGAAAAAGGAAGATCTGACGCGCGAACTGCCGATCATCATGTTGACCGCCCGCGCCGAAGAGGAAGACAAGGTACAGGGTCTGGAAAGCGGTGCCGACGACTATGTCACCAAGCCCTTTTCCCCGCGCGAGCTGGTGGCGCGCATTCGGGCGGTGCTGCGGCGTGGCGGGCCGGCGGCGGAGGATGAAATCCTGCGCGCCAACGGGTTGTCCCTGGATCTGGCCAGCCATCGGGTGAGCGCCGGCGACGCACTGCTGGAGGTGGGTCCGACCGAATATCGGCTGCTGGAGTTTTTCATGTCCCATCCGGAGCGGGTTTACAGTCGCGGCCAATTGCTGGATCGCGTGTGGGGCAGCAACGTCTATGTCGAGGAGCGCACCGTGGACGTGCATATCCGCCGGCTGCGCAAGGTGCTGGAGCCCTACGGCTACGAGGCGCTGATCCAAACGGTGCGCGGCGCCGGCTACCGATTTTCGACCCGGATCTAGCGTGTCCCGTTCCTGGTGGTCGTTGCTGCGGCGACAGGCGCTGGTCCTGCTGGGCGCCGCATGGGTGGGCTGGCTGGTGGGTCATTCGCTGGCCGCTCTGCTGCTGGCCACGCTGGGCTGTCTGGCCTGGCAGATGTGGAAGCTGCGGCAACTGGATCGCTGGTTGCGCGAGGGCCGGGACGGCGGTCCGGTGCCATTCGAAGGGCTGGTGTGGGCGG
>JBATDL010000438.1:0-7391 GCA_049663445.1 Candidatus Competibacter sp. | reverse complement strand
CAAACACCCCGTGACAGGCATGGTGGAACGGCTGTTCGGCGTGCTGCTGGCCGTGACGCCGCCGCTGGCCGTGGCGGCGACGACCGTGCTGGCCATCTGGGCGTTCCAGTGCTGGGTACTGCCGCATGTGGGCGCTTCGGGCGACAAACGCTTCCCGCGCCAAGTGGGGGTGTTGGCACTGGCCATGGTTGGCGTCATGCTGGTCATCGTCGCACTGCCCGCCAGCGAGCAGATTCGCGGCATGCTGCTTAGCCTGTTTGGACTGGCGCTCACCGCCGCCATCGCTCTGTCCTCGACCACGCTGGTGGCGAACGCCATGGCCGGCATTATGCTGCAGGCGGTGCGCAACTTTCATACCGGCGATTTCATCCGGGTCGGCGAGCACTTCGGCCGCGTCACCGAACAGGGGCTGTTCCACACCGAAATTCAGACCGGCAATCGCGACCTGACCACCATTCCCAACGCCTATCTGGTCTCGAACCCGGTGACTGTGGTGCGCCATTCGGGCACGATCACCTCCTCGACCGTTTCCCTGGGCTACGACGTACCGCACGACAAGGCCGAGGCGCTGATGATCGAATCGGCCCAGCGCGCCGGGTTGGAAGAGCCGTTCGTGCAGATCCTCGAACTGGGCAACTACGCGGTGACCTACCGCGTCGCCGGCCTGTTGGCCGAGACCAAGCAACTGGTCAGCGCGCGCACCCGCTTGCATCGCGCGGTGCTGGACGTGCTGCACGGCGCGGGCGTCGAAATCGCCTCGCCCACCCTGATGTCCCAGCGCCGGCTATCCGAGGATTCCCGTCTCGTTCCAGGGGTTAGCTTCCTCCATCGGGGCCAGCCACTTCATGAGCGAGCGCCCGAGGACATCATCTTCGATAAGGCCGATCAAGCCGAGTACATCGAGCGGCTGCGCTTCGAACAGAGTCAGTTGGAAGAACAGGTCAAGACGCTGGAAGCCGGTGTGCGCACCGCCGGGGAGGAAGTCGAACGAGCCCGACAGCAAGCCGAAATTGAACACTGTCGCCGCCGGATCGCCCGAATTGCACTGTTTCTGGATACGATCACCGGTTCGCCCACTTGAGGGGCCGCGCCCGGCCCAAGCCACCGCCCGGCCTCCAAACGTCTACCTCTCCTGAGGTATCTCTTCGCGGCAGCCATCCCGGCGGAGAGTTTTGGTATGGTAACCGGAACTTCGCCTTCCCCTCATCCGACCGAGGTATCCAGCGTGCATGTTCCGCTTGGTAATGTTGCTCCCGCCTCCACGCCGTTGGTGGACGGTTTTGGCCGTCAGGTGAACTACGCGCGATTTTCCGTGACCGACCGCTGCGATTTTCGCTGCGTCTACTGCATGAGCGAACGCATGACCTTCCTGCCGCGCGCTCGGGTTCTGACGCTGGAGGAGCTGGCGGCGCTGGGTCGAGCCTTTGTCGAGCTGGGCGTGCGCAAGATCCGCATCACCGGTGGCGAACCGCTGGTGCGGTGCAATGTACTGTGGCTGTTTCAGGAATTGGGCCGGCTGCGCGAGCATGGGCTGACGGAACTGGTGCTGACCACCAATGGCTCGCAACTGGAACGGCTGGCGACGGAGCTAAAGGCGGCCGGCGTGGCGCGGCTCAACATCAGTCTGGACAGTCTGAAACCGGAGCGCTTCCGCCGTATCACCCGGACCGGCGAGTTGGATGGGGTGCTGCGCGGCATTCGAGCCGCCCGGACCGCTGGCTTTCAGCGGCTCAAGCTGAACGCGGTCATCCTGAAACACCGCAACCACGACGAAGTGGTCGATCTAGCCCGCTTTGCCATCGATCAGGGGCTGGACATCAGCTTCATCGAAGAAATGCCACTCGGCGAGATCGGCGACCACGACCGCGCCGAAATGTACTACTCCAGCGATGCCATCCGTGCCGATCTGGCGAAGGTATTCGCTCTGACCCCCACCACCGAAAGCACCGGCGGTCCGTCGCGCTACTACCGCGTGCCGGGAACCGACAGCCGCATCGGTTTCATTTCTCCGCACAGCCACAATTTCTGCGGCGACTGTAACAGGGTTAGGGTTTCCGCCGAGGGTCGTCTGCTGCTCTGTCTCGGTCAGGAACATTCGGTGGATTTGCGTCATGTGCTGCGCGCCCACCCCGGCGACCGCGAACGGCTCAAGCAGGCCATCGTCGCCGCCATGGCGATCAAGCCGCGCGGCCATGACTTTCAAATCGGCGGCCAGCCGGTCATCCTGCGTCACATGAGCCACACCGGCGGTTGAAGGCCCCGGGCATCGGCACAGCCGAGGCCACGGAACACCTCACCCGAACCGATGCCTACCCGCAAACCGGCTAAACTTTAAATCTATCGATCCCGCCTCATTGCACGGCATTTCCACCGTGCGCATTCGCCCGCGATATCCGGCCTTTACAGGGTCGCCAGCCAGCCACCGGGATCATCTCAACCACGCGCGGTCGAACGTTCGGTTTTGTGTTTATGACTTGTGACCCCAATCCGCCTCAGGAGCACCGCTGATGCCTTCCACCCTGCTCACCCCTCATCAAAACCGTCGCCAATTTTTGACCACCCTGCTGGTCGGTTCCACCGCGCTGGCGTTCGGCGGCCTGATCGGTTCGCGTCCGGCGCGCGCCGCCGACGGTCCCTTCACGCTACCACCGTTACCCTATGCCAATAACGCGCTGGAGCCGGCCATTTCGGCGCGTACCATCGGCTTCCATTACGGCAAGCATCATCAAGGCTATGTGAACAACCTGAACAAGCTGGTCGCTGGTACCCCGCTGGCGGACCAACCGCTGGAAGCCGTGATCAAGGCCACCGCCACCCCCGACCAGACCGTGATCTTCAACAATGCCGCGCAGATCTGGAACCATACCTTCTACTGGAACAGCCTTCGACCCAAGGGCGGCGGCAAACCGTCCGGTGCGCTGGCCGAAATGATCGACAAGTCTTTCGGCGGCTTCGAGCAGTTCAAGACGGAATTCGCCAAAGCCGCCACCAGCCAGTTCGGTAGCGGTTGGGCCTGGCTGGTGAAGGACGGCGACAAACTGGCGGTGGTCAAGACCGGCAACGCCGATACGCCCCTCGTGCACGGCCAGAAACCGCTGTTGACGGTGGACGTCTGGGAGCACGCCTACTACCTGGACTACCAGAACCGGCGTGCCGATTACGTAACCGCCGTGCTGGATGGTCTGATCAACTGGGACTTCGCCGCGCAAAACCTGGCTGCTTGAGGCCAGTCGTCCCAAATCGCTCCAGGCCGAGCGATTCGGGATACCGCCGGACGGCCCCTACTCGAAACCGGCGACCCGATAGAGGGCATCCACCGGATGGGCATGATAGCGGGCAAAGTGCGAGTCAATATGACCGGTTTTTTCGGCGTCGGATCCAACTTCACCAGGGTCCGCTTCCACTTTCTCTATCTCTCACAAGTCGACGCCGTTGTCGCCAACAGCATGATGATTCGTTTCGAGCATAATGATGTGAATCTAAAAATTCACGCACCAGAAAATCAGCAGGGTCAGCCATGACCAATCAATCCATTTCGCAGCCGGCGGCAAGAACCTTCTCCGTGGTCGATCTGGTCGCTGCGGCGATCGAGGGGCGCATCCGCATCCCGGAGTTTCAGCGGCCATTGCGCTGGCAGTGGGAGGATGTGCGCCGGTTATTCGACAGTATCGTCAAGGGCTATCCAATCGGTAATCTGTTGCTTTGGAAGCGGCCTGCTCCGGCCGCAGACATCAGACTGGGCGGGCTGCGCCTCCAAGCCAGAGAGTTCGATGAGGGTTGGTGGGTGGTGGATGGCCAGCAGCGCCTGACCAGCTTGGCTAGTGCGCTCTCCGAGACAGGCGGGCGAGACGAGCGGTTCGCGCTCGCCTACGACTTGCGCGGAAAGAAGTTCGTGCGTCCGACGAGCCGGGAAGAAGATGGGTACATCATTCCCCTGCCGATCTTGTTCGATCTACAGCGTCTGATTCGCTGGTTCACCAAAGATCATCAGGATGCCAGCGAAAAGTTGGATGAGGCATCGCGAGTCACGCGGGCTATCCGTGAGTACCAGGTTCCCGCCTACTTGGTGGATCAGAATGACGAAGCGGTTTTGCGCGACATCTTCGATCGCTTGAACAACTACGGTAAGCGGCTCAGCCGGGCCGAAGTGTTCTCGGCGTTACATCCCGGTCAAGCCAGCAGCGTGGAACCGTTTTCCCATTTTCAACAGATTGCGGAGTCGATTCACGGTGAGCGGGGTTTTGGTATCGTGGACGACGACACGGTATTGCGAGCTGTGTTGGCGAGGCGCGACGCGGATGTAACTCGCGATATCCGAGTTGAATTCTCGAATCGAACTCGGAAACCCCGCGACTTTGGAGAAGAAGCGCCGGAAAAAGCATATCGCCAGGGAGAGCTTGCATTGTCGCGGGCCGTCGCGTTCCTGCAAGAGGATGCTGGTGTACCTCATTTTGCTTTCCTCCCTTACCGCTATCTACTGGTGGTATTGACTCGATTCTTTGCGCATTTCCCGGAACCGAATCCGCGTAACCGCATTCTCCTGCGCCGGTGGTTCTGGCGTGCGGCATTGATCGGTCCGGGTCCTTTCTCCTCCAGTTGGACGAATGCCATAGGTAACCTTTCAAATCGCATTACAAAAAATGACGAGATAGGAACTATTCAGCGACTTCTAAGTGCTCCCATCGATCAATCTTTGTCGTTCCCTAGTTTGGCCGGGTTTAAAACCAGCGCGGCGGCAAGCCGAATCGTTCTCTCGGCGTTATGGGCGCTCAAACCAAGGTCGCTCCTGACCGGACAACCTTATGATCGCCAACAATTGATTGAGGCACTTCAGCCCGATGCGACTCTCGCTGGTGTGGCGCAACGCATCTTGAATCGTGAGCCCGAAAACCAGAAAGCTTGGGCAGCCAACCGTATCCTGGTGCTGGAAGACGAACTACCCATGGCGGTGGCCGATCTCCTCATCACGCCGCCTTTGGGGAGAGAGGTAGCGGAGTGCGACCTGTTCGCTTCCCACGCACTCGACACCGAGTCGGTCAAAACCCTTGCAACAGGGGATAAGACCACTTTCCTGGATCGCCGACAGCAACATGTAAAACATGTGGTCGCGGACTTTGTCGAGCGGATGGCCGAACCCCATCTCGAAGACACCCCTCCTCTGGACAGCTTCGATCTCGACGATATGGAAGCGGAACGCGATGACGCGCTCGTCTGAGGAACAGTTTTGTGTCTACCTTCACGACCGGCTCGTCGGACGCTTACACCGGCGCGATGACGTAACGCGATTTGTGTTTGAGGAAGGCTATTGGGACGATCCGAACCGCCCTGTGTTGGGTCTTCGTTTCGAGGACAATCCTTATGAGCGGCATCGCAGTCACATGCGGCTCCCGCCCTGGTTTTCGAATTTGCTGCCCGAAGGGCGCCTACGGGAATGGATCGCCAAAGCGCGCCGAACCTCGATCGAACGAGAAATGGAGCTTCTGGCCCAAGTCGGACATGACCTGCCCGGCGCTGTGCGCGTCCTCGCCGCCGACCCAGTGGTGCCGGTGGATCTATCTGATAGCAGCGACGCAAGTACTGGGCGAAGCATCTCCATGGACTCGCTCTGGTCCTTCTCTCTGGCGGGAGTCGGGCTCAAGTTTTCCATGCTCGCGCAAGGCGATCGGCTGACGACCCCCGCGCGTGGGGAACGAGGCGATTGGATCGTCAAGTTGCCCGATCCGACATACCCTGGAGTGCCAGAGAACGAACTGGCGATGATGACACTCGCCAAGGCTGTCGGTATTGAGGTGCCCGAAGTTCGGTTAATGCATCGCGATGAAGTGGAGCCTCTGCCCGAGAGAGTTTGGTCCGGTCAAGATCGCCTATTTGCCGTGAAGCGTTTCGATCGTGGGCCAGGACGTGAACTCATTCACATCGAGGATCTGGCTCAGGTGCGCGGGTTTTATCCGGATGCCAAGTACCAGGGTAGCTTCGAGACGGCTGGTGCACTGGTGTATCGCGGTCACGATGTTGAAGCACTACGCGAATTTGCGCGGCGCTTGATATTCAATATCTTGATCGGCAATGGGGACGCGCACTTGAAAAACTGGTCGCTGATCTATCGCGACCCACAAACTCCTACTCTCGCTCCAGCCTACGATCTGGTCGCAACCTTCGTTTACCGTCCGTCCGTCGAGGGACCCGAGGAGATGGCGCTGGGTTTTGGGAGATCGAAGCGTTTCGAGGATGTGCGGATATCCACCTTTTCGCGACTCGATGAAAAGCTCGGGGCCAAAGCGGAGCTTGGCGACACGGCAAGGATATTGGTGGACCAAGTTGTCGCGGAATGGCCTCGGGCTGCGGCGTTGCTCAAGGACTATCCCGAGTTTTGCCGCCGAATTGAGGTATTCATTCAACAGCGCGTTAGCCAGCTCACCGGAAGGTCACGTTGAAAGCCGTGGTCATCGAATCCATTCCGACCACTCAACTGGCGGGATCGAAGCGGCGTGGGTCGGCGAAACTTTCGACCGAATCCAGATACGGCCGCAAGCCAACGGCGAAAATGGTGTTGTGATCGGCGCGGGGAATCTTCAGCAGGTGCTTGTCCGGGGCGGGACTGGCATCGTACAGGGCCTGACCATCGGCGAAGGGGATCAGGTGATCGTATTCCGCGTGGATGACCAGCGTGGGCTTGGCGAAAGTCCGAATTTTGTCCAGTTGCCGGAAGCCCTGGTTTTCCTCGAACCCCGGAAGCAGGGCGAGGTTGACGCCGATCCGGCGCAACAGCGGTCCGGTATGGGCGAAAGCGCTTTCCAGGATCAGCCCGGCGATCCGGTCGGAATGGCGACAAGCCAGTTCCAGGGCCGAGGCGCTGCCCAGCGAGCGACCCATGACGAGCAGCGGCCCGATGTGCCCCTCTTGCCGCAGCCAGTCCGCGACAACATCGAGGACGACATGACTGTCGGCCAGCATCGTCGAGGCGGTCGGGCGGCCGGTGGAACGGCCGTAGCCCCGGTAATCGACCACGACGAAATTGATGCCGCGTTCCACGTACAGCGCGCCGATGCCATCGTAATCCCGCACGATTTCGCCGTTGCCGTGAAAGAACAGGATGGTGGCGGCTTCGGAATCGGCCAGATGGCAGCGTGCTCCGACCGCCATGCCTTCGGCCACGGGAATCGATAGATCGCGGGAATTCGCGGGGGTATCCTCAGCGAAATCGGGACGCGGATAAAACAAACCGGCGAGCGCTTCCGGCCGGTCGAGTAGCCAAGCGTTGGCGGACGGTTCGGCGGACATGAACGGGTCTCCTCAGCGAGGTTGAAGGATCGCAGAACACAGTATACGTTCCACGACGTCAGCCGGTGCTGGTCTGGCGCGGCGGCGGACAGCGTCGCCTGTCCTATACT
>JBATDL010000437.1:0-2382 GCA_049663445.1 Candidatus Competibacter sp. | reverse complement strand
CGCAGGTTCAGCGGAAAATCGCGGGCGGCACAGATCCGTTCGAGCGACGTCGAATGTAACTGTTGGGCGAGAAATTCGTCGTCAGTACCTTGATCGATCAATAGCGGAATGGCTGGCGCGCCTTCCTCGATCAAGCGGACGGCATCGTAAGCAACCCAGTCCTCGCGGTTGGGGCCGAGATAAGGCTTGAAACAGCCTTGCCCCCAGCCGCAGGCCATTGGGTGGCAAATTGGCGCGAACGCCGAGACCGACCGGTAGCGTTCCGGTTCTCGCAACGCGCAGATTAGTGCGCCGTGACCTCCCATCGAATGGCCGGTGATGGAGCGCGCTTCGGTAATCGGCAGATTTGCTTCCACCAGCGCCGGTAGCTCGCGAGTGACGTAGTCGTACATGTGATAGTGTCGCGACCACGGTTCCTGGGTGGCATTCACGTAGAACCCCGCGCCTTGACCGAGATCGTAGCGTTCCGGTACGTCCGGCACGTCCGCGCCGCGCGGGCTGGTATCGGGAATGACCAGGGCCAGCCCCAATTCCGCCGCGTAACGCTGCGCCCCGGCCTTGACCCGAAAATTGTCGTCGGTGCAGGTTAGGCCGGACAGCCAGTAGACCGCCGGCACTTTTTCTTGCGCCGCCGCGGGGGGCAGATAGACCGAAAAGGTCATGTCGCAATCGCAGGCTTGCGAACGGTGGCGGTAGCGGTTCAGCCAGCCGCCGAATTCCTTGATCGATTCGATGTGCTCCACCGGCGGGATTCTCCTAGAAAATGATGACGGAACGAATGCTTTTACCTTCGTGCATGAGATCAAAAGCGGTGTTGATGTCGTCCAGCGGCATGGTATGGGTCACCATGCGGTCCAGTTCGATCTGACCCTGGAGGTAGTTTTCCACATAGCCGGGCAATTGACTGCGCCCCTTGACACCACCGAAGGCCGTGCCTTTCCAGGTACGACCGGTGACCAGTTGGAACGGCCGGGTCTGGATTTCCTGACCGGCTCCGGCCACGCCGATGATGGTGGAGACGCCCCAGCCCATATGACAGCACTCCAGCGCCTGACGCATGACCTTGACGTTGCCGATGCACTCGAAGGAGTAATCGACGCCGCCGTTGGTCATCTCCTTGATAGCCTCGACCATATCGCCGCCGATTTCGGCCGGATTGAGCGTATCGGTCGCGCCCAGGGCAGTGGCCATGGCGAATTTGTCGGAGTTGAGGTCGATGGCGATGATCCGTCCGGCCTTGGCCATCACCGCGCCCTGGATCACCGACAAACCGATGCCGCCCAGCCCGAATACCGCGACCGTGGAACCGGGTTCCACCTTGGCGGTGTTGAGCACCGCGCCGATGCCGGTGGTGACGCCGCAGCCCAGCAGGCAGACCTTGTCCAGCGGCGCGGCCGGGTTGATCTTGGCCAGGGCGATTTCCGGCACCACCGTGTATTCGGCGAAGGTCGAGCAGCCCATGTAGTGAAACAAGGGTGTGCCCTTGCAGGAAAAACGGCGGCTGTGGTCGGGCATGTAGCCGGTCCACACCGTGGCGGCGATGGATTGGCACAGATTGGTTTTGGTGGAGCGACAGTACTCGCACTCGCCACATTCGGGGATATAGAGCGGAATGACATGGTTGCCGGGTTTGAGCCCCTTGACGCCGGGGCCGCATTCGACCACCTCGCAGCCGCCTTCGTGGCCGAGAACGCAGGGAAACGCGCCTTCCGGATCGTCGCCGGACAGGGTAAAGGCATCGGTGTGACAGACCCCGGTCGCCACGACTTTCAATAGAACTTCGCCTTCCCTGGGGCCTTCCACCTCGATGTCTTCGATGAGCAGCGGTTTCTTTGGCTCCCAGGCCACGGCGGCGCGTGCTTTCATAGGGGTAATCTCCTTCAGAGGGTTCAGGATGACGACGCGCTTACTTTGCCGCTACCAGCGCCTGCTCCAGGTCGGCCAAGATGTCGTCGATATGTTCGATGCCGATCGACAACCGCACCAGATCCTCGCTCACGCCCGCCTTCTCCAGCTCCGCCGGCGACAACTGGCGGTGCGTCGTGGTGGCCGGGTGGCAGGCCAGCGACTTGGCGTCACCGATGTTGACCAGCCGTGTGACCAGTTGCAGCGCGTCGATGAATTTGGCGCCGGCTTCGCGGCCGCCCTTGATGCCGAAGCTGAGGATGCTGGAGCCACGCCCGCCCATGTATTTATCCACCAGCGGTTTCTCCGGGCTATCCGCCAGCGCCGGGTATTTGATCCAGGTCACTTGCGGATGGTCGCGCAGGTATTCCGCCGCCTTGACCGCGTTTTCGCAATGGCGGTCCATCCGCACCGGCAGGGTTTCGATACCCTGTAAAATCAAAAAGCTGTTGAACGGCGAAATCGCCGCGCCGGTAT
>JBATDL010000436.1:0-2318 GCA_049663445.1 Candidatus Competibacter sp. | reverse complement strand
CTGCGGCGGATTGGGTTGCAGCGCCACATCCGCCGCCGGCGGTGGCGTGGAGGAGGCCGGAAGCGGAAGAAAAGGCGCCGTTCGACCCATTCGGGCCAGCGCCGGAAGGCGCGTTGCAGGGCGACGGCTGACGGTGAACAGGCCCACCGGGAGCGGTTGGCGCCAAGAACAGATTTTGTTCAATCACCCGGCGCGGGAAATGCGCGCTCAGCATGTCGAATCCATGCTTCGATCATCCGATCCTCAATGCCCTGTATGAATCTCCGGGCCGCTACCGGGAGCTGGATGAATCCGGGCGGCCGACCCGGCGCGTTGTCGAAAGATTTGACAGGCCACGAATGGCCTTAACTGGTAAGTAATGTTGCTTAGGTATGACAAAGAAACAAAAACTCGAACTCACCTGGATCGGCAAGGAGAACCGGCCGAAGCTGGAGCCGCGCATTCTGCTGGAAGACCCGGCGAAGTCCTATCACGCGAAACACCGTGTCGCCAGCGCTGACTTATTCGATAACCGGCTGATCTTCGGCGACAACTTGCTGGCGCTGAAAGCACTGGAGACGGAGTTTTCCGGCAAGGTGAAATGCGTCTTCATTGACCCGCCCTACAACACCGGCAGTGCCTTTGCCCATTACGACGATGGGGTGGAGCATTCGATCTGGCTGTCGCTGATGCGCGACCGGCTGGAGATCATCCGGCGATTGCTGGCCGACGACGGTTCGCTGTGGATCACGATCGACGACAACGAGGCGCATTACCTCAAGGTCTTGTGCGATGAGGTGTTTGGGCGGGCGAATTTTGTAGCGAATGTGATTTGGGAAAAGGCGGATTCACCTCGGAACTCAGCCCGGCAATTTTCTACCGATCATGATCACGTCTTGGTGTTCTCCAAGAACCCGGATTGGATTCCAAGGAAGCTTGAAAGAACCGAAAAGGCAAATTCGATTTACTCTAATCCAGACAATGACCCACGCGGGCCATGGCTACCGGGAGATCCATACGCGAACAAGCCTTACTCAAGAGGTCAATATTCGATTCAAGGGCCTACAGGTCGAACATTCTCGCCACCGCCCGGTAGGTTCTGGCGAGTGTCAGAAGAAAAGCTGTGGGAGTTGGACGCCGATGGTCGAGTGTGGTGGGGGCCAACTGGTGCGGCAAGACCAAGCATTAAGCGCTACCTCTCTGAAGTGGGGAACTTGGTGCCAAGGACAATTTGGTCCAAAGACGATGTTGGTAGTAATCGAACATCCAAGAACGAGATGCGTATATTGTTTCCCGGCGCAAGCTCCTTTGACACGCCAAAACCAGAGAAGCTAATTGAACAGCTACTGAATATCGCCACCAACCCCAACGATCTCGTCCTCGACTCCTTCGCCGGTTCCGGCACCACCGGCGCTGTCGCCCACAAGATGGGTCGGCGCTGGATCATGGTAGAACTGGGCGAGCACTGCCATACCCACATCATTCCGCGCCTGCAAAAAGTCATCGACGGCGAAGACCAAGGCGGCATCAGCAAAGCCGTGAACTGGCAAGGCGGCGGTGGCTTCCGCTACTACCGCCTCGCGCCCTCGCTGCTGGAAAAGGACAAGTGGGGCAACTGGGTCATCCACCACGACTACAACGCCGCCATGCTGGCCGAGGCACTGTGCAAGCTGGAAGGCTTCACCTACGCACCTTCGGATGCGGTGTATTGGCAGCACGGCCACTCCACCGAGCGGGATTTCGTCTACGTGACCACCGCCAGCCTGACCCACGAGCAATTGCAGCAGCTCGCCGACGAAGTCGGGCCGGAGCGCACGCTGCTGGTGCTCTGCCCCGCCTTCCGCGCCAAGGCCGATGCCTACCCCAATCTGACGGTAAAGAAGATTCCCAAGCAGGTGCTGTCGCGCTGCGAATGGGGGCACGACGATTACTCCTTGCGAGTGGAAAACCTGCCCAAGGAGTCGCCCAAGCCGGGGCAGCAGGGGCTTTTTAACGGGGAGGGGGCGCAATGAACCGCCATGTGAATGCCATTGCTGGCCGCCTGAGCCTGCGTCACCCACAGCGCCGCTCGCTGGAAATCCTCGACCGCATTACGGAGATTGCCCCACCCGGCAAGGGGGCCGATGTCGCGGCGATGCTGGAAGCCATCCGCAGCGAGTTTCCTTCGGTGACGGGCTTCGAGCGCGATTTCCCCTCGCTCTGCTTTGCGCTGGCCACCGGCGTGGGCAAGACGCGGCTGATGGGCGCTTTCATCAGCTATCTGCACCTGGCGCACGGTATCGACAACTTCTTCGTGCTGGCGCCCAACCTGACCATCTACAACAAGCTGATCGCCGACT
>JBATDL010000435.1:0-5666 GCA_049663445.1 Candidatus Competibacter sp. | reverse complement strand
GCTGACGAGGCCGAGGTGGACGCCGCGTTCACGGGCATCGCCGCCGCGTTCGGCCGGCTGGACATTCTGGTCAACAACGCCGCCGTCCTGCTCGGTGGTCCCTTCGCCGACATGGCCATGGTGGACTGGGATCAGGTGATGGCGGTCAACCTGCGCGGCGCGGCGCTGTGCGCGCGGGAGGCATTCCGGCAGATGCGGGAGCGGGGTGGCACCATCGTCAACGTGTCTTCGCTGGGCGGGGTGCCGGGCACCGAAAAATTTCCCGGCTACGCCGCCTACACCATCAGCAAGTTCGCCCTGACCGGCCTGACCGAAGCGCTGGCAGCGGAAGGCAGGGAGCGCAACATCCGGGTCAACGGCGTGGCGCCGGGTGCGGTGGACACCGCCATGCTGCGCCGGGCCGCGCCACATCTGCGTACCCGCACCGGTCCCGCCGACGTGGCTAAGGTGATCGCCTTCCTGTGCGATCCGAGTGAATCCGGTTGTATGACCGGCGCAACGCTGGCGATCAACAGCAACCTGTAACGCCTGCTTCGATTGCGACGATCGAGGCGGTTGGCGAGCGCCATCCGACTGGCGGTGGCCAGCGTCTGGACCCTGACCATACCGCCGCCGCCCATCATCGCCAATCGCTGGAACGGGGTGGCAGAAACAAATCGCGCAACTGTCGCGCCCGGCAGGTCCGCGAGAGTAGATAGACCAGCGTGACCACGTTGCCGAGCAGCAATAGCGCGACGATCCACACCGCCGCCCATCGCGGGTTGGGCTCCACCAGCGCCAGCCAGACCGCGACGAACAGCAGACCGATACCCAGATCCAACAGCGTCACCACTCCCCACGGATCGGCGATAAGGTGGCGCAGGCCCGCCAATACGTTGCCGTGGCCGCTGGCGATCAGAATGGCGGCCACCAACAGGCCGAGCAGAATTCCGCAGACGATGACGGTGGTACGTAGCATGACGGCTCCAGGGACATTGCGGCAGGCGATTGTTCAACAAGACCACGCCGGCAACGGGAAGTGCGTTTGTCCGCTGTTCCTCAGCGAACGACAGGCGCTGGCCAGCTGCGGCGCCGATGACCACGCTTTTATCCCCTGGTTTCCCAAAAAGGAGAACCTCGATGCTCGATACCGCGATTGCTCTGATGGAGCGGGGTTACCTTCCCGACTGGCTGATCCGGATCGGCATTCGCCGGTTGCTGGTCAAGCGCCTGCCTGCCGGAAACGGCCACGACTCGCAAGCCTGCGACGTCGAACTGGCACGGCTGATTCTGGATCTGCGCGACAGTTCCATTGCCCCGCACGCGGCGACGGCCAAGCAACGGCATTACGAAAAGCCGGCCGGCTTTTTCCAACAAGTACTGGGGCCGCGACTGAAAGACAGTGCCTGCTGGTGGCCGGAAGAAGCACGGGATCTGGAAATCGCCGAGGCGGCAATGCTGGCCTTGAGCTGCGAGCGAGCCGAGTTAGGTTTTGACCAGGACATCCTGGAACTGGGCTGCGGTTGGGGTTCGCTGACCCTGTGGATGGCGGAATTCTATCCCGACTCGCGGATCGTGGCGGTGTCCAACTCCAACTCGCAACGGGAGTTTATCGAGACCCGCTGCCGGGAACGCGGCTTCGACAACGTTCAGGTCGTGACCATCGATATGAACGACTTTTACACCGATCGCCGTTTTGATCGGGTGGTGTCGGTGGAGATGTTCGAGCACATGCGCAATGACCAGGCGCTGATGGCGCGGATTCACGCTTGGCTGAAACCGGGCGGCAAGCTGTTCGTGCATGTTTTCAGCCACCGGCATCTGGCCTATCCGTTCGAGAACGAAGGCACCGATCATTGGCTGGAACACTTTTTCATCGATAGGCTGACGCCCTTACGCGATCTGTCACCGTCCTTGCGGAACGATCTGAAACTGGAAGCGCAATGGCATTTCGACGGTCGTCACTACCAGCACACCCTGGAAGCCTGGCTGGCTAATCAGGATCGGCGGCGGACCGAGATCATGAGGCTGTTCCGGGAGACCTATGGCCCCGAACATGCGGAACGTCATTTCCAACGCTGGCGGGTGTTTTTCATGGCCCGCGCCGAGTTGTTCGGCTATAGCTGCGGCGAGGAATGGGGCGTGTCGCACTACCGCTTTGGCAAGCAGATCTGAGTTGCGATCTCGGCCCGCGACCCGGCGTGGGCCAAAAAGAACTCACCCGGCCAGCGCCCGTTCCAGGAAACGCAACAGATCCGGATGGCTGGAGGATGCCAGGTTAAAACGCAGCCACGACGATGGTAGTTGACCGGGCGAGAACAGGCTGCCGGGCGCCAGCAACCACCGTTGCTCGTAGGCGCGGGCAGCCAGGACGTGACTGTCGCGACCTGCATTCAGCCAGGCGAACATACCGCCCTGCGGATCGGCAAAGACCCGCAAACCCAACTGCTCCAACCGGCTCAACACCGGCTCGCGCCGCGCCGCCAACCGTCTGCGCAAGCGCTCGACATGCTTGCGGTAATGTCCCTCCGCCAACACCTGATGCATGACCCGTTCGCCCAGTTCCGGGGTAGTCAGTGCCGCCAGCAGCTTGCGGTCGGTCAACGCCCGTGCCAGTTCCCGTTCGCCAGCGATGAACCCGACCCGCAGATTGGCGGCCACGGTCTTGGAAAAACTGCCGATGTAGATCACTCGTCGCAATTGATCGAGCGCGGCCAACCGCACCGCCGGCGCTTCGCAGAAGTCGGCGTAAATGTCATCCTCGACCAGCAGAACGCCGTACTGCTCGGCCAGGCGCAGCACCTGAAACGCCTTGGCTGAAGTCAGCGAAGTTCCGGTCGGGTTATGCAGGACCGAGGTGGTCACATACAGCGGCGGTCGATGTTCCTGCAAGAGTTGCTCAAGCACCGCCAGATCCGGGCCGTCACTCTGGCGCGGGACGCCGATGGGACGAGCGCCGAGCGCGGCGAACATGCCGAACATCAGAAACCAGCCGGGATCGTCCACCAGCACCGCATCGCCCGGCCGCAGGAACTGGCGGGCGATCAGATCGAGCGCCTGGGTGATTCCAGCGGTGAGGACGATCTGCTCCGGTGCGGCGGCGATCTCGATTTCGGCCAGTTTGATCTGCAATTGATTCCGCAGCGGCGCATAGCCCTGAGGGTCGCCATAACCGAGTAACGACGCGCCATCCCCTCGCGTCATCGCCCGCAATCCGCGCCCAAGTAGCGCACTGTCCAGCCAGTCGGGCGGCAAGAGACCCGAACCCGGCATCCGTTCCGGTGGCAGATCCTGGAACATGGCCCGCACCAGCCAGACCACATCCAGCGTCGGTGGCGCCGGATCGGCAGTCGGCGGCGCGGTCAGGGCGCGGCGTTCGCGGACATAAAAACCGGATCCGCGTCGCGACTCCAGGTACCCCTGCGCCACCAGTCGCTCATAGGCCTCGACCACGGTAAAGCGGGATATGCCGTGTCGGTCGGCGCACTGCCGGATCGAGGGCAGGCGACCGCCGGGACGCAATAGGCGTTGATCGATGCGGTGGCGCAGCCCGCTGACCAAGCGTTCGACCAAGGTTGTCCCCGCTTCGCCAGTCAGCAGCGTCCGGGGAATCAGCGGCTCCGGGTCGGTGGATACCCATGAAGTGGAAGGGGCTTCATCAAGTGTCATGGTGGCGGCTCCAGGCCAGTGGGGGATAGCTATCCAGTACAGAAGAGTTTATTGTCTTTCAGATTGTATCTGCACTGTACTGGTTTCCTGCGCTAGTGTACCTCCCACAGTCCCCGTTGAGGAGTCGCTCTCATGTCGCCGGAATCTCTTTCGCTTGCGCCCTGGACCGCGTTGGCGCTGTTTACCTTCACCACGTCGATCACCCCCGGACCCAACAATCTGATGCTGACCATGACCGGCGCTCAGTTTGGCCTGCGCGCTACCGTACCGGTGATGGCCGGTATTCTGGCGGGCATGAGTTTGTTGATCGGGCTGGCCGGCGCCGGAGTGGCGACGCTGCTGCTGACGGCGCCGGGACTGGCGCCGGCGCTGCGCGCTCTGGGATTGGGCTACCTGCTGTGGCTAGCATGGAAACTGTGCGCGCCCGGTGCCCGGTTGGATTCGCGGGAGATCCGTCGGCCGCTGACCGCGACAGAGGCGATCCTGTTTCAGTTCGCCAATCCCAAAGCCTGGATGATGGCGGTGACCGCCGCATCGACCTTTCTGCCCGGTTTGCTACCGGCGACATCCGGCGACCAGACGACGGCGACGCTGGCGGTAGCCCTGTGCTTCGTGTTGATCGGCGGTCCGTGCATTGCCTGTTGGGCGATCCTCGGCGCGGCGTTGAAATGCTGGTTGCGGCAGGGTACACGGTTACGCCGGTTCAACGCCGTGATGGGCCTTCTGCTTGCGGCTACCGCGCTGGGTATGGCGTGGGTCTAGGCGCCTGTCGAGCCGTCGAAGGACCTTCATCGCCGAAGAACAGAATTCGACGGGCTCGTTCCGAATGACTCTTGCATCGGCAACGAACGTCCTGCTTCTAATAATCGCCAACCCATTCCTTGGGATAAATTTTCTTGTAGTATGCCTCTTCCTCGAAGCGCCTTCCCGCATCATCATCGTGCGGGCGACCTTGATCGGATTGCACCTTGTCTGCCTGCCAATCGCCCCAATGCACCAGTTCGTGCAAAAGGATGGCGCGCAGAAAAAACAACGCCTTTTGCCGCTTGGAGAAATCTTCGAAATCGGCATCGAATTTCTCGGCGACGCAGGTCGCTATCGCTATGGAATCGGGGTTCTTGGGTTGAAACATGCCATACACGTTTTTCGGCAGTTCCTTGACTTCCAGATAAGGCGGCTTACCCCAATTCACGACCTGCCATCCCTCTCGTGGAGATAGCTGGCTGTGTCGCAGAAAGATCTTCCAGACGCGAAAATCATCCACTGGCGTTAGCGGCATCCGAAAATGCAGAAACCGCTGTAGCTTGGGAAAGGTATCCCGTAGCGGTTTTCCTCGATAGGGTTTGATGATCACGGTCGCGTTTCCTCCGGTCATACCGACACGTTCCGATCGATCACGGTCTCGACACGGCGACGCTGGGGTTGATTGACCATGTGCTTCGGTTTTATGGGGGGTCCTCTTGTCCAGGATCAGGCGATCTGGCAAGTACATGCCTGCCGAACGCCACAGGGCCATAGCAGTGTTCGTGCCAAGCTTATGGCACTCCCTTCAACATTATGGTTTAGCATGATTTTTCTTGGAGTTAACCAGAAAGCGATTCCAGCGGCTCGGGGATTTGCCGTTCTCGGCGGGTCGAAATAGACCTGCTATCGGGTCACACTGAATGGACGACCATGGTCGCCGGCTCGTGCGGTTACCGGGTCGAGTGCCGCGACTGACGCCCACTGGTCTGGAATCCATGGCGCGCGAGGGTCGAGCATCCTGTTTTCTCGCTCAACCCGATCGATCCAGAACAACCACGGCAAGGCGGCATCCCGTGGAGGAGGCTGTGATGAAAGAAAGCGAGTTTGCGCAACTCAAGCAGCGCATCGAGACTCTCGAACGGGAAGTGGCCGCGCTGAAAAATCGTGGCTTTCCCTACCGGAGCATCCGCAAGCGTTCCAGCCGAATGGTCTGGGGCCTGCCGCTGTACGACATCGCCATGGGACCCGATCCGGCCAAGGGCGAACTGCGCGGC
>JBATDL010000434.1:0-13361 GCA_049663445.1 Candidatus Competibacter sp. | reverse complement strand
GGCCTTCTTCGCGGCGCGCGGGGTGCTGGAGGTAGAGACGCCGGCGCTGTCGGCGGCGGCGCTGACCGACCCTCATCTGACCAGTTTCGCCACGGTATATTCGGGACCGGGGCCGCGCTACGGCCGGACCCTGTTCCTGCACACCTCGCCGGAATTCCCGATGAAGCGGCTGCTGGCGGCGGGCAGCGGCTGCATCTATCAAATCGCCCGGGTGTTCCGCGACGGCGAGGCGGGCCGCCTGCACAACCCCGAGTTCACCCTGCTGGAGTGGTATCGGGTTGGCTTCGATCACCACCGGTTGATGGACGAAGTCGCCGAGCTGGCAACCGAATTGCTGGACGGGCGCGTACCGTTGGCGGAACCGGAGCGCCTGAGCTATCGCGCGGCCTTTCAGCGGTATCTGGGTCTGGACCCGCATCGGGCCACGGTAGCGGAGTTGGCGGCGGGCGCGGAGCGGTTCGAGGTCTCCATCCCGCCGGGGATGCCGGCGGATGAAACCGATCCCTGGCTGGACTTGCTGCTGACCCACCGCATCGAACGGCATCTGGGCGCGGGTCGGCTTACTTTTCTCCACGACTATCCGGCCTCGCAGGCGGCGCTGGCGCGGTTGCGGCCGGGCGATCCACCAGTCGGCGAACGTTTCGAGTTGTACCTGAACGGCATCGAGCTGGCCAACGGTTTTCACGAACTGGGCGACGCCGGCGAGCAACGCCGCCGCTTCGGGGCCGAAAACGCGGCACGGCGGGTGTTGGGATTGCCGGAAATGCCGGTGGATGAACATCTGCTGGCGGCGCTGGCGGCCGGTCTGCCGGACTGCGCCGGCGTGGCGCTCGGTTTCGACCGATTGGCGATGCTGGCGGCAGGGAAAAAATCGCTGGCGGAGGTGTTGGCGTTTCCATTCGACCGGGCCTGAAGCGGCTTCAGCCGCCCGGCGCGATCCCCGTACCCATCGGCTGCCCCATCCGCACCGGTGCGCCGGGCTGGAGAGCGGCTTCCCAGCGCACCGCGTCCGCGCCGAACAGCAGGATCACGGTCGAGCCCATGTTGAAGCGCCCCATCTCCGCGCCTTTTTCAAGATGTACCGCGCCCGCGCCGTTTGGCGGATAACGCCAGCGGCGGATCGCCGCGCCCAGCGGCGGGGTGATCGCTCCGGCCCAGACCGTTTCGATCGAAGCCACGTTGATCGCCCCCACCAGCACCAGCGCCATTGGCCCTGCCGAGGTGTCGAACAGCGCCGCCACTCGTTCGTTGCGAGCGAACAGATCGGGCACCATCCGCGCGGTCAGCGGCGACACGCTGAACAGCGCGCCCGGTATGTGCACCATTTCCCGCAACCGACCGGCCAGCGGCATGTGGATGCGGTGGTAATCGCGCGGCGATAGATACAAAGTAGCGAAGGCGCCATCCTGGAACGGTCGTGCCCGCTCCGCGTCGCCGCCCAGCAGCGCCGCCAGTGAAAAGCTTCGCCCTTTGGCCTGCAACAGGCGGTCGGTCCGGGCGATGCCGATCTGGCTGAGCGCTCCGTCCACGGGGCAGCACACTACTCGATCGCCCGGCGCCAGCGGCCGGACTCCCGGTTTGAGCGACCGGGTGAAAAAGGCGTTGAAATCGGGATAGGCGCGCGGGTCCGGGTCCAACGCCTCGTCCAGATTGACGCCGAACCGGCGGGCGAAACCACGAATCAGCGCGTTCTTGAACCAGGGCGCGCGAACTCGCGTCACCCGGTAGGTCAGGCGGGTTAGCCAGCGCTGCGGCAACAGGTATTGCGGCAGGTTGCGAAGATGGTCGCCCAGGGTGGCGGGCGCGGCGGTGTCGGGCGTGGGCATGGCGATGATTTCGGGGGAAAGGGTTGGCTCGGTGGACGATGCGGAATCTCAGGGTGCGGCGGCGCGGATCTTGAGAAAATCCGCCGCCATCCGCTTGGGATCTTGCGGCGGTGTGAAAATGGCGCGCAGTCGGCCCTGTGGGTCGATCAGGCTGATGGTCGCGGTATGGTCCATGGTGTAGTGCTCGGGGTCGTCCGGGTTTTCCACCCGCTGGTAGAAGGCGTGCAGCGCCTTGATCAGCGGACTCAGCGCTTCGGCCGAACCGGTTGCTCCCTGAAACTTCGGGTTGAAATAAGTGACGTATTCCCGCAGTCGCTCCGGGGTATCCCGCTGCGGGTCCACCGATACGAACAGATAAGCCACATCGCTGTCGGCGCCCGCCGCCGCCAGCCGCTGCTGCAAGCGGTTCAGATCGACCAGCGCGAGCGGGCAGACATCCGGGCAATAGCTGTAGCCGAGATAAAGAAACGTCCAGTGGCCGAGCAAATCATCGCCGGTGAACGGCCGGCCGCTGTGATGGATCAAGTGAAACGCGGGGAGTGGTTGGGCGTCCGGCAGATAAATTCCGGCAATGTCCGGCGGCGGGTTGGGGCGGCGGAACAGTTGTTCGCCCAGCACCCAGCCCAGCACCAGCGCCAGACTGCCCATCAGCAGCAATCCGAGCAGTTTTCCGCGACGGGTCATGATTTTTCACCTCGATGGTCGGTTGTGACGGTAGAATTCTACCAATCCCACCCTGCCTGAATTGAGGAAACTTCCGATGGCGGCTCCGATCGATTCGGAAGATTCTGTTTTGCAAGCCATCGACATCCCGGTTCAGCCCTTGGCCGGCAAGAAGGCGCGGGAGGTTTCCTGCCCGGACGGCGGCTACCACATCATGGGCGGCTGAATCTTTTTGTTCCCCCTCTTCCGCCGGGAGAGGGCGCCCTCAACCCCGAACCCGATCCCCGATGAGCGACCACGACGACGTTCCATCCCATCTGCACACGATCCGTGACCTGATCCGCTGGGGCGCCAGCCACATGAACGAGGCCGGCCTGCACTTCGGCCACGGCACCGACAACGCCATCGACGAAGCGGCGGCGCTGGTACTGCATGCCCTGCATCTGCCACCGGATTTGCACGCCGAATATCTTCAGTCGCGCCTGACGCCAGCCGAAAAACAGGCGGCGCTTCGCCTGCTGAAACGGCGTATCACCGAGCGCAAGCCGGCCGCCTATCTGACCCAGCGCGCCTGGTTCATGGGCTTGCCCTTCTATGTGGACGAGCGGGTGCTGGTGCCGCGCTCACCGCTGGCCGAACTGATCGAGCGGCATTTTGCGCCGTGGCTGCCGGACAGCCGCGCGGTCGGCGGTATCCTGGATCTGGGCACGGGCAGTGGCTGCATCGGCCTTGCCTGCGCCTATGCCTTTCCGGATGCGCGGGTGGATTTAGTCGATATCTCGGCCGAGGCGCTGGAGGTGGCGCGGCGCAATGTGGACGAACACGGGTTGGAGGATCAGGTCGAGGTGATCCAGTCCGACCTGTTTTCGGCGCTGAAGGGCCGTCACTACGATCTGATCGTCAGCAACCCGCCCTATGTCGGCCTGGAAGAACTGGACGGTCTGCCGGCTGAGTATCGACATGAGCCGCGTTTGGGGCTGGTGGCCGGCGCGGAGGGGCTGGACGTGGTGGTGGAGATCCTGCGCCAGGCCGCCGATTATCTGAACCGCGACGGTTTGCTGATCGTCGAGGTCGGCAACGCTCAATACGCCCTGTGCGAGATGCTGCCGGACGTGCCGTTCACTTGGTTGGAATTCGAACACGGCGGGCAGGGGGTGTTTCTGTTGAACGTCGCGCAACTGCGCCGGTTGTGAGAGGACCATCATGGATGCCGATATCCTGTTCGACCCTGCATTGATCCGCAAATACGATCAGGCCGGGCCGCGCTATACTTCCTACCCGACCGCTGTGCAGTTTCACGAGGGCTTCGGCGAGGCGGAGTACCGCGCGCAGGCTGTTGCCAGCAACGCCAGTAGCCGGCCGTTGTCGCTGTATCTGCACATTCCGTTTTGCGACACGGTCTGTTTTTACTGTGCCTGCAACAAGATCGTCACCAAGAACCGTCGCCACACCGCGCCCTATCTCGATCATCTCTACCGGGAAATCGCTCTACAGGGCGCGCTGTTCGACCGCTCCCGGCCGGTGACCCAGTTGCATTGGGGCGGTGGCACGCCCACCTTTATCAGCGCCGCCGAGATGCGGGAATTAATGCGGGTCACGGGCGAGCATTTCCGCCTGCTGGACAACGACTGCGGTGAATATTCCATTGAGGTGGACCCGCGCGAGACCGATGAGCGCACCATCGCCCTGCTACGCGAGCTGGGCTTCAACCGCCTGAGTCTGGGGGTGCAGGATTTCGACCCCGAGGTGCAGCAGGCGGTCAATCGGATTCAGCCTCAGGAGATCACCTTCGCGACGATGGACGCCGCCCGGCGCGAGGGTTTCAAGTCGATCAGCGTGGATCTGATCTACGGCCTGCCGCACCAAAGCGCCGCCCGTTTCGGTCACACCGTGGACACCCTGATCGCTCGGGACCCCGACCGGATTTCGGTGTTCAATTACGCGCACTTGCCGGAGCTGTTCAAGACCCAGCGCCAGATCGATGCTAATGCCTTGCCGCCGCCGGCGGAGAAGCTGGAGATCCTCAAGACTA
Source organism: Candidatus Competibacter sp. (assembly GCA_049663445.1). Lineage (GTDB taxonomy): Bacteria > Pseudomonadota > Gammaproteobacteria > Competibacterales > Competibacteraceae > Competibacter. The sequence continues at coordinate 8,840 of JBATDL010000434.1, read as the reverse complement.
CCATCGAGCGGCTCACCGCAGCGGGCTACGTTTACATCGGCATGGACCATTTCGCCAAGCCGGACGACGAACTGGCGCGGGCGCAACAGGCGGGCACGCTGTACCGCAATTTTCAAGGCTACAGTACGCACGCCGACTGCGATCTGATCGGGCTGGGCGCGACTTCCATCGGCATGGTCGGCGACAGCTACAGCCAGAACCATAAGGCGCTGGAGGCGTATTACGCCCGGATCGACGAGGGGCGGCTGGCGGTGTTCCGGGGGGTGCGGCTGGAGGCCGACGACTGCGTGCGGCGGGCGGTGATCACCGGGCTGATCTGCCACTTCAGCCTGAGCTTCGCCGCCGTCGAGCGGCGGTTCGGCATCGGGTTCCGGGATTATTTTGCGGCGGAACTGGCGGAGCTGACCGACCTGCAAGCGGACGGATTGCTGGAACTGTCGAAAACCGATATCCAGGTGCTACCACCGGGCCGGCTGCTGATCCGCAATATCTGCATGGTGTTCGACCGGTATTTGCGCGCACAGCGGCAACAGCGGTTTTCCAGGGTGATTTGAGCCGAGGTCCGGCTCGACGCGCCCGATCACTTCTCCTTGCCCTCGCTAGTTGGCGGCGGCTGGGGCTATTCCATCATGGTCTGGTATCAATAATATTTGAAATCATAGTGTTAAATTATTTTATGTCATGGACGGCTTTTCAAAAGAAGGGGCGCTACAGTGGCGCCCTCCGCAAAACCGTTTAACCTGTCGAAAAGCTAGTGGGCTGCCGCAAAAGTTTTGACAGGTTCTCGTTCCCACGCTCCAGCGTGGGAATGCTGAAATCGCGACGCTGGAGGGTCTGGACGTGCTCCCACGCTGGAGCATGGGAGCCAGGCGATCTACGCGCTACCTGTCAGAATTTATGCGTCAATCCACTAGCAGAACGCATGCATGCTCATGTAGATTTCGAGTCTAAGATGCTTTATGTAATACCGTTGCTACACAATACTTAAGGAAAGGCTGAATCAGCTAGAATAATGGAATATAAAAAACACAGTGGGCGCGTAAAACAGTTCAGAAAGCCTGGGCTCCGTGCCGCCCGCCGGACAGATCGAACGCCAACCCGATATTGGATCGACCTTATCGCGCCGGGAGGCCGGTCATGAAACAACGCAAGAAACCCGTGCCCGAAGCCGCCGAACTGCGCCACCGCGCGGAAGCGCGGCTGCGGCAGACCTTGCCTGACGCTGCCCCCCTGAGCAGGCAAGCAGCCCTGCGGCGGCTGCACGAACTGCATGTGCATCAGATCGAACTGGAAATGCAGAACGAAGAACTGGCGCGGACTCGCCACGAACTCGAACACAGTCTGGAACGCTACATCGATCTCTACGACTTCGCGCCGGTCGGCTATTTCACCCTGACCGACGACGGGACTATTCGCGAGGTCAACCTGACCGGCGCGGCGCTGCTGGGCCAGGAACGCGCCCGCCTGATCGGCCGACGGCTGGGGGTGTTCGTGGCCGAAGGCAGCCGGCCGTGCTTTAACGCTTTTCTCGGGAAGATCATGGCAGGAACGGAGGGAGAATCCTGCGAAGTTGCTCTCGCCGCCGACGGAACGCCGCCGCGCTACCTGCATCTGCGCTGTGTCTGCAGCAAACCCTGCACGGATGGGCTGTGCCGCGTCTCGGCGCTGGACATCACCGAACGCGTCCGGAGCGAAGAGGAAACGAGCGCCGAGCGTCGCTTCTGGCGGGCGACCCTGAATTCACTGCCGTCCCACGTCGCCATCCTGGACGAGCAGGGCGTTATCCTGGATGTCAACGCCGCCTGGAAGCGGTTCGCCGATGCCAACGGTCTGAACGATTCCGATTACGGTTTGGGTCGCAACTATCTGGCCGTTTGCGACGCCGCCGCGTCTTCGGACGTGGAAGCCGGCGCGGTGGCGGCCGGCATTCGCGCAGTGATCGCCGGAGCGACGGCTCCATTCACCCTGGAATACCCGTGCCATGCGCCCAATGGCCCACGCTGGTTCCTTCTGCGCGTCACCCCGTTCGCCGAGGCCGGGCCGGCGCGGGTGGTGGTGACGCACTCCGATATCACCGAGCGCAAGCAGGTGGCGGAAGCATTGCGGCGCGGCGAGGCGCAATACCGGCAGATCATCGAAACCGCCCAGGACGGCTTTTGGATTGTCGATCGTCAAGGTCGCCTATTGGAAACGAACGAGGCTTACACGCGCCAGTCGGGCTACAGCCGCGACGAACTTCGCTCGATGTGCATTGCCGATCTGGATGTGAGCGAGAACCCCGAGGAGGTTGTCGCCCATGTCAAAAAGGTCATGCGGGAAGGCAGCGGCCTGTTTCAGACCCTGCACCGGGCCAAAAGTGGCCGAATCTGGCGGGCCGAGGTCAATGTCGCCTGGTTTGCCGAAGGAGAGCGGTTCTTCGTCTTCATCCGCGACCTCTACCGCCGGCAGCAGTCCGAAATGCTGCTCAAAGCCCGCCTGGAATTGTCCGAAATGGTCGCGACGGCCAGTCTGGACGATCTGCTGCGCGCGGCGCTGGACTGGACGGAACGCTTCACCAGCAGCGAGATCAGCTTCTTCCATTTCGTCGATCCCGATCAGGACACCCTGACCCTGCAAACCTGGTCCAGCCACACCTTGAAGGTGTGCGTCGCCGCCGGCAAAGGGCTGCACTATCCGGTCGGCCAGGCCGGGGTCTGGGCCGACTGCCTGCGCCTGCGCCAGCCGGTCATCCACAATCACTATGCCGACCTGCCCAACCGGCGTGGTCTGCCCGAGGGCCACACCCCGCTGATTCGGGAACTGACCGTACCGATCATCAGCGGCGGGCAGGTGGTGGCCCTGGTCGGTGTCGGCAACAAACCGGAGGACTACACCGACGCCGATGTGGAGGTGATGCGGCAGTTGACCGATCTGATGATGGATGTAGTCGAGCGCAAGCGGGCCGAAGAGCGGATCACGCATCTGGCCTATCACGATGCCCTAACCCAATTGCCCAACCGGGTATTGCTGGCCGACCGCTTGCAGCAGGCCATGGCCCAGGCCCGGCGCGACCGGCAACGGCTGGCGGTGTGCTACCTGGACCTGGACGACTTCAAGCCCATCAACGACCGGTGGGGGCACGCCGTGGGGGATCGGGTGCTGATCGAGGTGGCCCAGCGCCTGAAGCAGTGCGTGCGCGGTGGCGACACGGTGGCGCGTTTGGGTGGCGACGAGTTCGTGCTGTTGCTGAGCGATCTGCGCGACGTGGAGGAATGCGAGCATGCCATCGACCGGGTGATGACGGCTTTGCAGGTTCCCTTTAGCGTAGCCGGCCAGCCGACCTTGCTCACCGCCAGTGTGGGGGTCACCCTGTATCCGGACGACGGTTCCGATCCCGACACGCTGCTCCGCCACGTCGATCAGGTCATGTATGCCGCCAAGCAGGCCGGCGGCAACCGCTATCAGTGGTTCGACGCCGAGCATGATCGCCGCGCCCGCGATTACCGCACAATCCTGCTATGGGTCGAGGTCGGGCTGACGGCCGGGGAATTTCGCCTGTATTACCAACCCAAGGTGGACATGCGCCGGGGCGCGGTGATCGGCGCCGAAGCGCTGATCCGCTGGCAGCACCCGGACGAGGGTCTGCTGCCGCCCGTGCGGTTTATGCCCGCCGTCGAAACCAGCCCTTTGGCGATTAATGTCGGCCGGTGGGTGATGCAGGAGGCGCTGCGGCAGATGGCTGCTTGGGCGGCGCGGGGCCTGAAGCTGCCGGTGAGCATCAACCTGTCCGGCCGCGACTTGCAACAACCGGATTTTGCCGTCCGGCTGCAAAAACTGCTGGCGGAATACCCGGAGGTGCCCCCGGACTGGCTCGAACTGGAAATCCTGGAGACGGTCGCCCTGGAAGATCTGAGCGTCGTTTCCACGCGTATCAGGGATTGCCAGGCGCTGGGCGTGCGCTTCGCGCTGGACGATTTCGGCACCGGCTATTCCTCGCTGACTTACCTGCGGCATTTGCCGGTGCAGTTGCTCAAGATCGATCAATCCTTCGTGCGCGACCTGCTGGCGGACACTGAGGCGCAGGCTATTGTCGAGGGCGTGATCGGCCTTTCCGCCGCCTTCCGGCGCGAAGTGATCGCCGAGGGCGTGGAAACCATCGAACACGGCCGCCGGCTACTCGATCTGGGCTGCAACCTTGCCCAGGGCTACGGCATCGCCCGGCCGATGCCGCCGGAGCAGATCCCGGATTGGGTGGCCGGCTGGCGCCCGCCCGAGGCGTGGGTGGATTGAATACGATGGGGTGTCAACGTGCCTGGTCGATGTCCGGTTCGATCCATTCCCGCAGCACGGTGGTCGCGTAGGCGCCGGCCGGCAAACGGAAGCCGAGTACGGCGACGCCGGGGGTGGACCATTCCAGCGTCGCATCCTGCACCATCAGCCGCAAGGCCCGTCGTTCCTGCTTCAGCCCCGCCGCCGCCAATCCGTCGCGAAAGAGCGGCAGCAGGGCGGCTACCGCCGTTTCCAGGTCCCGCCCCGCGCCGGTGCTGAGTAATTCCCCGATGCCCCACAGCGGGCCGGTCGGATGCAGGTCGAAAGTGGCGACTCGCTGGCGGATCGCGTCGTCCGCCTCCTCAATCGCGAAGATGCTGTGGCTGCCGGCCAGCATCAACACCTCGCCGGGCATCGCCTGATTCCAGGTGCCATCGATCACCCGCCGGGCCAGCACGGCGTTGAACAGCGCCGAGCGGGCGGCGGACAGATACAGCCCTCGTTGTTGGCGGTCACGCACCTTCTCCCGTCTCTCGAACATCGCCGCAGCCCGTTCCAGATTGCCGCCCTCCCGGCCGAAGCGTTGCTCGCCGAAATAATTGGGAACGCCGGTGGTGGCGATGCGTTCGAACCGCGCCGCCAGTTCGGCCGGATCGCCGTCCAGCTCGCGCACCACGATGCGAAAGGCGTTGCCGCGCAGAGCGCCGCGCCGCAACTTGCGGGAATGGCGTGCCGCTTCGAGCACCGCAAAGTCGGAGTCGGGGTCGGTGCTCCAGTCCGGGTCGGCCTTGCCGGGCAGATGCACCGAGAACCATTGCTCGGTGACGGCGTGGCGGTCCTTCAATCCGGCGTAGCTTACCGCGCCCGGCGGCACGCCGGCTCGCCGCGCCAGTTGCCGGGCCACCCAGTCGGTGTTGGCGCCGCGCTTGCGCACCCACAGCCAGACATGCTCGCCGGTGCCGTCCGGGGCGAAATCCAGTTCCTCGCACACCTGAAAATCCTCGGGCGTGGCGCGCAGCCGGCCTCGTGCGTGGGGTTGGCCGTAAGCGTGGGGAAGAATAGCGAGATCGGAATCATCAGACATGGCGGTTGCGGCGAGGTGGTGGTCGTGGGAAGGAACGAATAGAGGCTTGATTCGACCCGGGCGATCCGTTGGCGTACATAGCACCCTTCCGTTGCGGGAGCGGATTGGAGCGGGATGCGCGTCGCTTAAAACACCAGCGCCACCGTATGAACGGCGATGCCCTCGCCGCGACCAATGTAGCCCAGTCGCTCGGTGGTGGTGGCCTTGACGTTGACTTGGCTCGGCTCGATGCGCAGATCTGCTGCAATGTGCGCCCGCATGGCGGCAATGTGTGGGGCCATTTTGGGGGCTTGCGCGACGATGGTGGCGTCCACGTTGCCGACCGTCAGGTTTTGTGCCCATAGCAGCGCCGCCACCCGTCGCAGTAGAATCCGGCTGTCGATGCCCTTGAACTCCGCGCTGCTATCGGGAAAGTGGCGACCGATGTCGCCCAAACCGGCCGCGCCCAGCAACGCATCGCACAGTGCGTGCAGCAGCACGTCGCCATCGGAATGGGCGACCAGTCCGTGAACGTGCGGGATGCGGACCCCGCCCAGGGTGATGAACTCGCCTGGCCCGAAGGCGTGTACGTCGAAACCGTGACCGATGCGCGGGTGTCCAGAGTTTGAGGGATGGGAGGCGGGAGGGGGGATATAGGGAGCAGGGGATTTTTCCGCTTCCTGTCCCCTGTCCTCCGCGCTCTGTTTTTTAGCGAGATAAAACTCGGCCAGGGCCAAATCCTCCGGTCGGGTGATTTTCAGATTGTCCGCCCGGCCCTCGATCAGTCGGGGGGAGAAACCGGCCGCTTCCAGCGCCGCCGCCTCGTCCGTTACCAGCAGGCCGTGGGCCAGCGCCGCGCGCAAGGACTCATGCAGCAGGCCCAACCGGAACATTTGCGGGGTCAGCGCGTGCCAAAGCCGCGACCGATCCACGGTGGTCGCCACTCGCCCGGCCTCGTCCGCCTGTTTCAGGGTGTCGCGCACCGGCGCGGCCAGTAAGCCGCCGACCGGATCGTTCGCCAGTTGGTCCAGCAGCCGGTCCAGATCCTGGTCGCTCAGGCAGGGGCGGGCGGCGTCGTGCACCAGGACCCAGTCGTTGGGATGCGCATGCCCGCGTAGCACCTCCAATCCGTTCAGCACCGAATGGCAGCGTTCCGCGCCGCCTTCGGCCACCCACAACGGTTTGGCGGGCGCGAGGTTCGCGGCTACCGCTGGCCACCACTCGTCCTCGTCGCCGATGATTACCACCAGGCCGGTGATACGCGGGTGCCGCAGGAAAAGATCCAGAGTGTGGGCGATGACCGACCGGCCGGCCAGCGGCAGATATTGTTTGGGGATGGCCGAACTCATGCGCTTGCCGGCACCGGCGGCGGGTATCAGTACCCAATGTCGAGGGGCCGTCAGCGACGGCGTTTTAGGGGAGGGTAAGGGCTTGGGATATTCGCTCAATGCCGTCGCCCGGAGGAGGGTTGTTTGTCGGCGGGTGGGCTGGATGGGTTCGGGGTCGCTTCCGGCGGTTGCTCAAGCAAGCGATAGAAGGTCTCGTCCTTGCGGATCATGCCCATGTCGGAACGCGCCCGCTCCTCGACGGCCATCAAACCGCGCTTCAGATCTTCAACCTCGGCCGCCAGCGCGCTGTTGCGCTCGGCCAGCGCCGCGTTGTCCTCCTGCTGTACCTGGACGGCGATTTGCAGGGCATGGGTTTGCCGGACGCCGTCCTCGGCGATCCATAGCAGGTATTGTAGGAAAACCAGCACGGCGATGAGCGCCGCCACCAGGATCTGCATGATTCGGGGATCGTGAAAAGGGAAGTTGGATCTTGCGGCGCCGCTGAGGCGAATCGACGCTTCCGCGCGCCCTCGGACCCCGCTGGGGCGAGGAGGCGCGGAAGCTGCGGTTTTGGCTTGGAGAGGGAGAACCAAAACAGCGGTTCGCGGCCCGTTCAGCCGTGGAAAACGTTGAACGCGGCCTTGCCCGGATAGGTGGCGGCGGAACCCAGCTCTTCCTCGATCACCAGCAGCCGGTTGTACTTGGCGACCCGGTCGGAGCGGCTGAGCGAGCCGGTCTTGATCTGGCTGGCGGCGGTGGCCACGGCCAGGTCGGCGATGGTGCTGTCCTCGGTTTCGCCGGAGCGGTGCGAGGCGATCGAGGTGTAGCCGGCGGCGGCGGCCATGTTGATCGCCGCCAAGGTCTCGGTCAGGGTGCCGATCTGGTTGACCTTGATCAGGATCGAGTTGGCGATGCCTTCGTCGATGCCACGCTTGAGGATAGACGTGTTGGTCACGAACAGGTCGTCGCCGACCAGTTGCACCTTCTTGCCCAGCACCTGGGTCAGATAGGCCCAGCCGGCCCAGTCGCTCTCGTCCAGACCGTCCTCAATGGAGACGATGGGATAACGGCTGACCCAATCCGCCAGCTTGTCGGAGAACTCGTTGGCGGTAAAGGATTTGCCTTCCGCTTCCAGCACGTACTTGCCGTTCTTGTAAAACTCGGAGCTGGCGCAGTCCAGGGCGATGTACAGATCCTTGCCTGGGGTATAACCGGCGCTGCGAATGGCTTCCATCACCACGTCCAGCGCGGCTTCGTTGGACGGCAGGTTGGGGGCGAAGCCGCCCTCATCGCCGACCGCAGTGTTCATGCCCTGCTTCTTCAGCACCGCTTTCAGCGCATGGAACACTTCCGCACCCCAGCGCAGGGCTTCGCGGAAGCTGGGGGCGCCGACCGGCATGATCATGAATTCCTGCATGTCCACGCTGTTATCGGCGTGGGCGCCACCGTTGAGGATGTTCATCATCGGCACCGGCAGCTGGTAGGGGCCGGTGGGGTTCAGGTACTTATACAGTGGGATGCCTTTCTCGGCGGCGACGGCGTGGGCGGTCGCCATCGACACACCCAGCAGGGCGTTGGCGCCCAGGCGGCTCTTGGTGGGGGTGCCGTCCAGGTCGATCATCTTCTGATCGACGGCGGCCTGGTTATCAGCCGCTTCCATGCCGACCAGGGCCGCGCTCAGCTCGCCGTTGACGTTGGCGACCGCCTTGAGCACGCCCTTGCCCAAATAGCGGCTCTTATCGCCGTCGCGCAGTTCCAGCGCTTCGCGGCTACCGGTGGAAGCGCCGGAGGGGACGCCGGCCGTGCCTTTGGCGCCGGATTCCAGTACCACGTCGACCGCTACGGTCGGGTTGCCGCGTGAATCGAGAATCTCGCGTCCATGAACCGATTTGATTTTCGACATTCGTAAAACTCCTCTGGTTGGGTGTGCGTTGAAGATGGATGAAGGGTTAAAAGCTCGGTTCGGTTTCCAGGAAACCCTGCTGCTTGACCAGCGCATCCAGCGCTTGCAGTACGGCCAGCAGGGCTTCCATCCGGTCCAGCGGCCACGCGTTGGGGCCGTCGCTCAGCGCCCGATCCGGGTCGGGATGGGTTTCCATGAACACTCCGGCGATGCCGGCCGCCACCGCCGCCCGCGCCAGCACCGGCACGAATTCGCGCTGACCACCGGAAACGTTGCCTTGGCCGCCCGGTAACTGCAC
>JBATDL010000433.1:0-2555 GCA_049663445.1 Candidatus Competibacter sp. | reverse complement strand
CATTGCTTACAAGTTAAGGGATTTGCGAAGCTGTCAAGCCTCTTTTTTGGATTGGGAGCTGACTGATGGAGACGCCGACGAGCGCCTCGCCGCCGGATGAGGCGAAGCCCAAGAAACGGAGCTCGGTTCGCCATACCGGCGCGATCCAGCGGGACCGGAGCAAACGCCCCACCAGTGCTCCACCGACGGAGGCGGTGGTGGCACGCCTGACCGAGATCGTCCATCCAGCGACCTTGGCGCAAGTGAGTTATTTTCACGGTCTGGGATTGCACGCCCGCCTTTTGACCTTGCCGGTGATGGTGGCCTTGGTTCTGAGCCTGTTGTGGCGACAGATCGGCAGTATGAATGAGCGGGTGCGGGTGGCGCACATCGAGGCGGTGTTGTGGGGTACCGCCGTTGCGCGACCTGACGCAACAAGCGTGGGCGCAACGGCTGCGGGCCTTGTCAGCGGTGCTGTTCGGCCAGGTGTTGCAAACGATACTGCCCGTCTTGCAGGATCACTGGCGGGCGCGACAGCGTCCCCTGCCGCCAGCGGTCGCCTGGGCCTACGCGCACTTTACCGCAGTCCTGATTACCGATGGGTCGACCCTGGACGGGCTGCTGCGCAAGATCGGCGGGTTGCGCGACGCCGCGAAGGCGCCCTTGGCGGGGCGGATGCTGGCCGTGCTGGATTTGGCTTCGCGCTTGCCCCGTCAGGTCTGGTATAACGCCGACCCCAACGGCCATGATGCCCGCTTCTGGGCGCGCTGGCTGTCGGCGATCCCGCCTGGGGCATGGGTGATCTTTGACATGGGTTTCACCGATTTTGCCCGGTGGGCGACCCTCACGGCCCGGAACGTGACGTGGCTAACCCGGGCGAAAAAGAACTTGAAATATGAGGTGGTGAAGGTCCTGGTGCATACCCCGTCCGTTCAGGACCGGATCGTCTGGATCGGCCAGGGCGCGACCCGCCAACCCGTCCGCCTGATTGAGGTCCAGGCCCACGGCACGCGCTATCGCTATCTGACCAATGCCCTGGACCTGGCCCGGTTGCCGACCGCCCAGGCGGTGGCGCTGTACCGCCAGCGCTGACGGGTGGAAGACGCTTTCGCCATCGTTAAACGGTTATTGGGATTGGCTTATTTCTACTGTGGCGCCGAAAACGCCATCGAAATGCAAGTGTGGGCGACCTGGCTGCTGTATGCCGTGTTGATCGACTTGACCGATGCCGTCGCCGAGGTGTTGGCGCGGCCGTTCGCCGACCTTTCCCCGGAAATGGTCTACCGCAGTCTGTACAGCGATTCCCGGTCTCTTTCCTAGTCTTTGATTAATAATGGTTTTTCTCGAAAATTTATCAGTGTTTAATAAAAAATATATTTATAAATCAGTTAGATGAGCAAAAGAGACCGGGAATCGCTGCAGTCTGTATTTCGTGACCCACGCCGTCGCCCAGGACCCGACCACCGACCCGATCCGCTATTTGGCCGACCACGCTCGTGACTTGGGCATTATTAAGCGACCTCGCAAACCGCCTCAGGAACGTCCTCCAACACCCGTCGTTTCCCCCTTGACCCGGAGCGCGACAAGCCCCGCCGTTCAGGGCGGGGAAGGATAGCGCGCAGCGCGGGAATCCATCTTGAAGGGATTCGCAAAGCGCTGCTAAACTGCTTATTTTAAGGGCGGGACACGCCCGGTTAGCCTGTGAAGTGAACGGTGCGGCAATGCCGTCAGCAGCAGGAACCCACCGAAGCGACTCAGGGGTGGCTCAATGCCGCGCCTGAGCGCCGTAGGAATCTCCGCCCTTTAGGGCGGGGAGGATGTCAACGGAGCGAACAATCATCCCGAGAGGGTCAGGTTTGGCGCGATCCGCAGGACGCTACGGTTCCAGTGCAAAAATTTAGGAGACACGGCATCATGAACCCTCTTTCTAGCACCGAACCCCAACCCGACGGTTCTCAGGATCCGACGGACCGCCTCACTCGGGTCCCGCGAGCGGCGCAAGCCCGGCTGCTGCTGCACGATTTGGAGATCGATCCGCCGTTCGCGGAGGTGCTGTGCGAAGTGTTACCGGACGAGGCGGCCCGCTTAGCTTATTTGAATCACTTGGCGTGGCAGGCGCGGTCGTGACCCCGACGAGCCGCTTCATCGACGATCCAGCCATGTTGTGGGGGAAGGCCGGGGTGGAGGCGACTTCGCCGTCCACTATGGCCGCAACAGGCGCACCGCCTGCTGGTGTTCGGCTTGTCGGGCCGCGTTCCAATCGCCGGTGAAGTAAACGGCGATCTCGGTGATGGATTCGCCCACCACATCGGCGCGAATCAATTCCCGGCAATACCCATTTTTGCCATCCTGCTCCCAGCGCTCCTCGACTTCCAGAGCGAAGCCGGTGGACGTGGGGATGTATCGCCGGTTTCCAGAAAGTGAATCAAGCGCAGAGCCATGCTTCGCAACTGTTGAACCGTTCCGATATTGGCTGACTCGTTCATCCTCTTTCTCCCCGAAGTTATGGGTAGGGTGTCCACCGGAAAATCACGATGTACCTTCCCATATAGAGGTCCCAATCTAGAACTGGACAT
>JBATDL010000432.1:0-1644 GCA_049663445.1 Candidatus Competibacter sp. | reverse complement strand
CCCGCAAGCGGCCATGGCCAAACGAGCTGCGGTGCGGGCGGCCATCGTCCACCGGCTGGAACAACCACCTCGGCCTTCAGCACCACCGATTCGGCCACCGACGATCATACCGATACGTCCCCAGAGTACCGAGGGAACGCTACGCATCGCGGTGGGCAGCCTGGATGGTCAGACGCTCGACGCTCACTTTGGTCACTTGCGGGAACTGCTAATTTACGACGTTTCCACCCTTGAAAGCCGCCTGATCGAGCACCGCGAGATCGCCCGTTACTGTCACGGCGCGACCACCTGCGGCGATTCGGAAGCCGCCTTGGCGGGTGCGATCCGTGCCCTGCACGATTGCACGGCGCTCTTGTGCGCGCGGGTCGGTTTCACCCCATGGCGGGCGCTGGAAGATGCCGGCATCCAACCCAACAGCGAACACGGTGGAGAACGAATTGATGATGCGCTCCGGGCCATCCATCGGGAATGGCGGGCGAACGGACGACTAACCGCGCCACCGCGTGCGGCCCAACCCGCAAGCGCGTAAGCAACCCACCACTACTGGTTTTTAGAGCGTTAGAGAGAGGCAAAACGCATGGCCAAGGCACAACTGAGCTTCACCGATATTGAGGTTACGGTCACGGTACCCGCCGGTACCCGAGTCATCGAGATTTCGGACAAATTGAATTCCGGAATCATTTACGGTTGCCGTGAAGGTGATTGCGGAACCTGCCTGATGAAGGTGGTGCAAGGTATGGAAAATCTGAGCGAACCGTCAGCACTGGAAACCAGGGTGCTTCAGGAGCACTTCGCCGGACGGGACGTGCGCCTGGCCTGCCAAGCGCAGGCCCTGGGTGGAGAAATCGTGGTGCGCCCTGCTTAAGAATTCTTACTTTCAAGAGATTACGCTGATGCCATTAATCACTTTTTCAAACTCCGAGCATGACATCAAAACAGTTTATGCCGCAGCCGGTAGCCATACCGAAACGATTTTGAAAATCGCCAAGGACAATCAGATTCCGATTGCCTTCGATTGTCAGGATGGCGAATGCGGCACTTGCCTGGTGAAAGTGTCGAGCATCGATAAAAAATCCCGGATGGGTGGCCCACCCACGGAGAAAGAGAGAAATCTGCTGAAAGAATTGGGTAAATTGAGCGACGAGGATATTAGTCGCATCCTGGTGGATGACATCCCGCCACCTTGGCGGCTGGCGTGTCAGATGATCGTGCGGGACGAAGAAATCCTGGTCGAATACTGACGGTCATTGCTCATGGCGTTGTCGTCGCAACTGGAACCCCTTGCTGCTCCCGTCGGCACCGATCCTCGATGGGAGCCGTATAGCGCCCTGATGAGCCATCGCTGCGGCTTGCCTAACGACGATACCTTCGCGCGGATGCTGGCAACGCAAGCCATGGGCGGCGGAACGTTGCCCATGGGCCTGGGGCTGGAATCCAGCGATTTCAACGCCTTGCTGGCACGGCACTTTCCCAGCGCTTCCCGACCGGTCATGCCACCCCGTCCGGCACCGCGCTGGGATACTCGATTGGCGGAGGAACTGGGCGAACTGGTCAACTTGCTGCAACGGCATCGGGCGGGGCGGGATGAATCCGAACGCTGGCTGAGCGTGATTGTCGCCACCGGCTGCATGAGCAACGATCATC
>JBATDL010000431.1:0-3154 GCA_049663445.1 Candidatus Competibacter sp. | reverse complement strand
GCGCCTTGAAGAGATCCTGATGATGCCAAAGGCGGCTTGATGCCCAAGCGACAGCAGGTCAGTCCCTCTTTTCCCTTCCCGCCTTATCCGGAGAGGCGGCTTACAGTGGTTTGAGCCCAGTGCCCTTTGCTTTTCAAGTTATAAACCCGGCGTGTTTCTTGAAGAACGTCCCACTAACGCAGCCATAAGCCAGGAGATGAACGTTCATCTCAATCTATCTACGCAAAAGAGTCGGGGCTGGTTCAGTCACCTTTTCTATTTAATTTCAACTTCATGAGGATCTCAGAGATGAGTATTGACATGAGTAAAAAGGTAGATATCTACCTGAAAAATCCTGTTTTGTTTCAAACAGATTTGGAAAACCAAAAATCCATCTGGATGGACAATTTTGTCAGACCGTTAGGTAGTCACTATGAGGCGACTCTCAGTGGCATCAAGTCTGTATTTGAGGAAGCTAATCAACGAAGGGCAGAACAAAATGCCCGACTAGCTAAAATTGATGCAATTAATGGTTTGGTTTTATCTGTTCTCTTCGCTGGTCTCGATATGATGAGTGCTGCTGCACTCAAAGATGTAAAAATTCTTAGTCGTGTTTCCAGTAATAAAGGATTAGATTTTTTTCTAGGAAGTAATCCAGATACTGCGACAGCAGTCAAGAATTTTCTCTCTCAATCCTCTTCGATCAGTGATATTATTTTAGCTAATTTAGATGACAAAATTAAAAGCTTAGCTCAAACCGGTACCGTGATTTCAGGAATCGGCTTGGTTAAAAAGCTGAGTAGTGATATCCAATCATCTGCCCCAAGCGATCCTAGCGCATCTTGGATCGGAGCTCAGGCTTTCCAAAACAACCTCGCGATTTTTTATTCGACGACCAGTCGATCAATCAATGAGGCATTTGTCGGTTTGGTGCGAGATAGTAAGTTGGGTAATGATATAAAACGTAAATTAATTGAGTTATTTGTACATTTACCTTTTGTGTTACCACCCACGCTAAGCATGCAATCATTTGATGGGTTCTTCAAAACCTATTATGAAGTATGTTATTGGTGTGATTATATCAGTAGCGTACCCGCACTTGGATTTTTCACTGAAAAGGGAGTCGATCAAAATAGAAAGGCTGGCATGATGCGCGATGGCGTGTTAGCTGATACCATTAACGAGCGCCTCGCTAAACTCACAGGTCGCTATCTTACCAATACAGGAGGGAGTACGGTCTCCAAACCAGGCAGCGATCTCCGCTTGGTTTGGGATGGCTACGTGACTAAGGCCAGCCAAGTCGTGTACTTACGAACTATGCGTGCCGAGGCCTTTACCAAAAACATAAAGCCGCTACTCATCGCGGCTTCTACCAGTACAAAGCTTTTCTGATGAAATCAGTGCGAATCATGTAAATGCCGTTGAGAATTCAAAGGGTCTTGGGACTCGGATGATTTATGGGTGATCGGGTGCGCCCGTTGCAGATCGATGTTTTATTCATCCGTCGAGACGTGGGCATAGCTGATTTTCATGCCCGCTATTTTGCATGACCCTTGTTTCGCTTGCCAGCCTCAAGCGAAACAAGGACTTAGAAAGCTGTAGGCAACCGTGCGAAAGGGAACCCTTTTGCACGGGTCAAGGGGCAAATGACGCGAGAATGGCAACAAAGCGCATCAACACTCGTTCCTCATGCGGTGCAAGGCTTCGATGCCCAGTTCCAGATCGCTTTTGGCGAGAACCCGCTCAATGGTGCCCTGCTGGAGTTCCTCGGCGAGTTCGAGAATGGCGCTCAGGACCGCGCTACTCGTGCGCGTTCTGGATCAATCCCTCTCGTTCCTTTTGATACTGGGGATAACTCAGACGATTGACATTATCCATGCACTGCTGGACGGTGCTCTGGGAGAGAGATTCATAACACTTCTGTCGTTCGCTCTCCCGAAGCCCTTCGTACCACGCCTGCTGGCTGCATCCCGCTGAAAGCAGCAAACAGGGGATGATCATTCGTCCCAAGTTCCCGCCAGTCACAAAGGCCATGATTTCCATCCGCTTAAACACCTTGCCGATTCCGTTGCGCCTCAATCGCTCTTGAGGTGCTCGGCCGTGAAACTCCCCAGGATCGCGAGCGGCGGCCGGGCCAACCTCAGTGTGATGGATCGCCCAAGCCCCCGATGTCTTGGCCCAAGGGACGGGCAAAGGTGTAGTTGGCGGGTTGTGCGACGAGTGTCTGCGCGGCTTGTTCGGTGCTGCCATTGATCAAGGTAAAGGGCAGCCCAACCACGAAGATGGCCGTGCCTAGCACCGTCGCCACGAGGCCACCGGGTCTGGCGAGCAGAAGGTCAGCGGTCGTGGCACCGGCGGTCGCCTCCGGGTTTGAACGACTTTCTCCAGCGCCCGCCAGGCAGGGAATCAAGCTCAGAGTGGCCGCCAAGATGAGGACGGTGCGGCGTGGAGTGATCACGGAATTCATCGCTTGGAACCTCTCAGTACGGTTTCTGGGGTGTGGGGCGCTCAGAGCCCACCCCAAAAAATGTAACCAAATTGTGACAACACGCTCCTACCTCACCGAAAAGCGCGGGGCGCTGGTAGGCATAGACCCCATCAGTTGCCCGTGGGGCGCGGGATCGTTCGCCCAGCAAAGCCTCCTGTCCTCTCGGTTCGGTAAAACGAGCCGCCAAGGCTACCGGCACAAGCGCTCATGCGGCACGCCGTCCCCGATCCCGTCATCGAACCCGCTTACCGACGATTATGGGTACCTGCCCAGACAGCCAGGGAGACCTCGTATAGGAACAGGCTCCAGGCGACCACCATCGCCACCATCGCCAGCACGAACAGGCCGGCGACGATTTTAGCCAACTCGACCGACAGCAGCGCCCCCAGAAACGCCCCCGCCACCACCAGGCACACCAGTAGCGCGCCCAGCACGGCGAACAGAATGGCGAAATAGATCAGATTGCCCCGGCAGATCAATTGCGCCATCTCCTGCTGTTGTTCCGCCGCCGACCCGTCCATAAGCGCGCACAACCGTTCGTGGACCACGCGCCGGCGATCGACGATTCGCCCCAGCCGATTACTCAGGATCGTAATCAGGGTGCCCATGGCGACCAGCAGGAACGCTGGGGCAACCGAGAGCTGAATGACGCGGGTAATGTCGCTGAGGTGCGGTTCCATCATGCAT
>JBATDL010000430.1:0-2648 GCA_049663445.1 Candidatus Competibacter sp. | reverse complement strand
GAGGAGGGCTTATGCGAGCTGATCGTGGGCAGGAGGAATATGCGAGCGCGGGTGGGTCGCCGGCGCGGTGGTGGCGTCAGCGAGGCGCCACTCCCATGTGGCTGCTGATCGTGCTGGGCGTGCTGGGCGGCATGGTGCTCTATTGGTATGTAACGCCACGGGAAGCCCCGTCCTGGGTGCGCGGTTGGCTGCCCGGCCTGCCGGAATATACCGGGCCGTTCTATCGCTGGCGCGACGATCAGGGACGCGAGCAGATGAGCGACAAGCCGCCCAAGGATCGACCCTACGAGACGATGAGCTATCGTGGCGATACCAATGTGGTGCCGCCCTGGGGTCAACAGCCCCGCCCGTAAAAAACCGCCCGCCGGCCTGAGGACCGGGGGCGGTTGGGGTTATTCCCGAAGTCAACAATTCGACTTAGGGCGCGTCCTTCTTCGGCATGGCGGCTTGTTGCGCGAGTTTGTTCAGTTCCTCGACGCTCATGGTGTCGTCGTAAATCCCCGCGCCGACCCTGACATCCGGTTGAAAGGACACTTCGGTGCTTTGGGTATAGGAGATCTTGCGGGACGCCTTGGCTTCGCCCGGTTTTGGCCACCAGTATTCGACCCAACCACCACTGGCCTTATTCCCGGCCTCGCACAGTTTCTGGAACAGCCGATTGCCCTTATCATCCTCCATTTGCAGGATGGGTTTGCCGACCAAGTCGGGACGCAGAGGGTGGGCGATCATCTTGTTGTCCCGGCAACTGAAGATAAATACGTAGCTATCCTTCCACACCCAGTTCGCGTTGTTGTTGAAGTCCGGGAAACCGGACTGGCCCTTGTCGTGCAGGTACTTCACCGCTTCGTGCACCTTGGAGACCACCTCCTCGGGGGTGGCGGCGTCAGGACCCATGGCGCCAACCCACGCCGGCGCGGCGCCCAGCATCAGGGCCAGGCTGGCAAAACCAAATATTGTTTTTCGCATCTTGAAAATCCTCCAGAAATTTGGGGGCTGAGGACAAAGGGGCTGGATTCAGGCAATCCAGGGTTTGCCCGCCGGCAGGAGTTCCTTGCCGTAAATTTCGTTCAGGATGACCCGGGCCATCATGTACCAGGCGGCCAGCGCACAGACCATCAATTCATAACCGGCCACCACCGTTAGACTCGGATAGCCAAAGTGAGCCAGATCGAGCAGGATAAAGCCGATCAGCAGGGTGGTGAAGGTAAAGGCCATTGCGCCGTGAATGCGCAGCGAACCGACCCACAGGATCGAGGTAAACAGCGTCCAGGCCACCAGGAACCAGCCCACGTCGGTGGTGCTGGCTTTATACAGATCAAATTTGTTGCCCAGCAACATCAGGCACAGGGCGATCCAGAATGCGCCGTAGGAAGTAAAGGCGCAGTAACCAAAGTTGTTGCCCGTCTTCATTTCCTGAAGGCCGGCAATCAGTTGCGCCATTCCGCCAAACACCAACCCCAGCCAGACCACCGGGCCGATGCTGGGCATCCAGCCGACATTGTGAAACTGCAAGACCAGGGTGGTCAGGCCAAAGCCCGCCAAGCCGACAACCGCTGGATTGCCAAGTTTTTGTTCTGCCATACCGTTAATCTCTCTCTAGTAGTAAAGATGTCGAGCCGTGGATCGCATGTTTCCCATCTAGGAAAGGGCGATGCCGCAAACGGCCCCGACCACTATAGGAAAGATTTTTGCTATTGGAAGAAGACAACCCCGGTTCGGAAAAAAATAAACTCAGCCGGCCTCTTTGCGCGACGCCCGCTTGCGTTCGTGCTCCAGTAGCAGTTTCTTGCGCACGCGGATGGATTTCGGGGTGATCTCGACCAGTTCGTCGTCGTCGATGAACTCCAGCGCCTGCTCCAGGCTCATGCGCACCGCTGGGGTGAGCAGGATGTTCTCGTCCGAGCCGGCGGCGCGGATGTTGGTCAACTGCTTGGCCTTGAGCGGGTTGACCACCAGATCGTTGTCGCGAGAATGAATGCCGACGATCATGCCTTCATAGACTTCGTCGCCGTGGCCGACCATCATCCGTCCGCGCTCCTGGAGATTGAACAGGGCGTAGGCCAGCGCCTTGCCGGTGGCGTTGGCGATCAGTACGCCGCTGGCGCGCGCGCCGATGGCGCCTTTTTTCTGCGGGCCGTAGCGGTCGAATACATGGTAGAGCAGGCCGGTGCCGGAGGTAGCGGTCAGGAACTCGGTCTGAAAGCCGATCAGGCCGCGCGCCGGAATCAGGTAATCCAGCCGCACCCGGCCTTTGCCATCGGGCTGCATGTCGAGCAGCTCACCGCGTCGTTCGCCGAGCTTTTCCATGATCGTGCCTTGGTGTTGCTCCTCGACATCCACCGTCAACTGCTCGTAGGGCTCGCAGATTTCCCCGTCGATTTCATGCAGGATCACTTCCGGGCGGGAGACGGCCAGTTCGTAACCCTCGCGGCGCATGTTCTCGATCAGGATCGACAGATGCAGCTCGCCGCGCCCGGATACCTTGAATTTGTCCGGGTCGTCGGTATCCTCGATGCGCAGGGCGACGTTGTGAATCAGTTCCCGCTGGAGTCGCTCGCGCACTTGGCGACTGGTGACGTACTTGCCTTCGCGGCCGGCGAAGGGTGAGGTGTTGACCTGGAAGGTCATGCTCATGGTCGGTTCGTCCA
>JBATDL010000429.1:0-2123 GCA_049663445.1 Candidatus Competibacter sp. | reverse complement strand
GGATAAGGGGCTGTGGCTGGGCATCGCGGTGCCCGAGCTGGATTTTCTCGGCGCCCTGCAAAATGACTGGACGCTGGTGCTGACGGTGGGGGCGCTGGCGCTAGCCGCCGGTTTGCTCATGACCTTGCTGCTCACCCGCCACTACGGCCGCCAATTCAAGGCGCTGCCCTCCCTGACCGACCATCCGGCCGAATTCGAGGAAAAGGTACTGGCCCTAATCCGTTATGGCGAGAGCCCGAATCTGGAGTTCAAATCCACGCTGCGCACCAACCTCAAGACCGGCAAGGTGGGCAAGGAAATCGAACTGGCCTGGCTTAAGAGCGTGGTGGGCTTTCTCAACACCGATGGCGGCATTCTGCTGATCGGCGTCAACGATGGGGGCGAGGTGGTCGGCATTGCGGCGGACCAGTTCGAGAATGACGACAAGTGCCTGCTGCATTTTAAGAACCTGATCAATCAGCACATCGGGGCCGAGTTCAGCAAGTATCTGCACGCCGAAATTCGCCCCGTCAGCGGCAAGACGCTGGTGGCGGTGGTCTGCGAAAAGGCCAGGGAACCGGCGTTTCTGATCATCGGCGGCGGCAACGAGGAATTTCATATCCGCAGCGGGCCATCAAGCATCAAGCTCACGCCCCGGCAGATGTTGCAGTATCTCAGCGCGCACTGAGCCGGGGGTGGTCCGAGAAAACAGGGCTCAGTTTCAGTCGGACTCCGGCCGTTTCATCTGGGCGGCCGATGTCCGTGCCACTGCCAGCGCGGCAAACAGCAGGCAAGCGACCGCACCGCGTAGCCCAGCAGCCAGGGCAAGTTTTCCCAGAACGCCTTGATGGCTGCTCGGGCTTTGCTTGGGTAATCGGCCAAATCGAGCATCAGGCGTTGTCGCGTGCGCCGTTACCGCCTATCGCCACCCGCTCTTCGGCGGTGAGTCGGTACAAGTCGAAAACCGCATGGTTGCATGTCTCGACATCGCCTGCCCGGACCGCATCCATCAGCATTTGGCGGATGCTTTCCGGTACATCACGCCAGCGCGGGAGCCTGATCCGTCGTAGGTATTGGGCCTGAAATCGCAGATAGCCGCCCCGCATCCGTGTTGAGTAGATCGACACGAAGAGTTTGGCGATGCCTGACTGGAGCACCGCTTGCAGCGCCTGCAAATCCCATTCATCGGAGGTGATGAAATATAGGTTGTGGTGCGGGTAGAAATGGCCGGCTTCGTACACGACGTGGGCGTCCCCCTTAATGTCGGGGATGAGCAGCTTGGGCTGACTGGTCAGGGCCGGGTTGATTCGATCGATGGTTCGGTACCAGCTCCTGGGGTTCCGTTTCGCGCAGTGCCGCTGGCGCATCACATCGGCGTGTCGCTCGAAATAGCGCGCGAGCCGAGGATAGTCGGCGAGCGCGACCAGGGAACCCTCGTTGCGGAACGGGTTGATGACGCCAAGCCCTCGCCACTCCACGTTTCCACCCTGAATATCCCGAGTCTTGACCAACGGCAATTTGCGGTCCGGTTCCACGTCCAGTCGATCAAATGGACCGATGAACACCGTATCGGCGCCGGTGGCGACTCCGATTCCGACCTTGCAGCCGGCCTCTTCCAAGGCGGGGAAATCGGCCTCGAGACGACGTGCGATGGTGAGCTGATCGAAAGATTGCAAGATCCAAGGCTCGCGACCTTTGGCAACGCCCGCGATCTCCACGATACCGCTGCCTTCGGGAGCAAAGGTGGCGCGTAGGGCTTGAGCCAGTTTCGCCAGCGTTTCGCGGTCGATCCGGGGGCGGTGGGTAATGCGTGTGGGACCGGGCACTTCCCGCTTGATGAGGGTGATGGCGGGATAGGCGATCACCTCGGCATCGAACGCGGGCGTGTCCACCATATCTACGTAGCACGCTAGATGGTATTGCCCCGCGACCAGCGCCCGCAACGGCGCTCCGTATTTATTTTTCATCCACCGGTCGGCACAAATGAAACTCAGCGCACCGCCCGGTTGGAGGTGGGTGAGACAGCGTTCGATGAAGGGGACATACAAATCCGCCCGGTCGTAGATCGTGCGGTATCGTGCCCGATATTGGGCCATCAGCGCGTCCGGGATCAGTTCCTGGCGGACATACGGAGGGTTACCCAC
>JBATDL010000428.1:0-2753 GCA_049663445.1 Candidatus Competibacter sp. | reverse complement strand
GGTGGGACGCTAGTCAGCGTCTTCCAGTTTTGGAAGTGACGCATGCTCTAAGTAGGCAATAACCTAATGCTTAAAGAAATAAAAACAAAAAGACTTCTTCATAAGAGAGTTAACGCTCTTCAACGATCTATTCTTAATTCTAAAGTTTTTCTTCCCTCAAATATTTCAAAATTCATATTTCTCTGTGGTGCTAACAAGACTCCATCAGAAATATCTGAGCGCCGCAAAGCACTTATCGAATTCTCAAAAGAGTATTTACCGCATACCCATTTCTTTCTTGCCGAAAAAATATTCTCCACATTGAAGGATGAAGGACACAAAGGAAACATTTTAGATGTAGAAAATTTAATATCAGATTTCTCTGATTACATACTAATTGTCCTTGAGAGCCCCAGTACTTTCGCAGAACTAGGGGCTTTTTCTTATGACAAATTAAGAAGCAAATTGGTCGTGATTAACAACTTTGAATTTAAAAAAGAAGCTTCGTTCATTAATCTAGGCCCAATAAAGGCGATTGAAGAGCAGTCTGGTCCTGAAAGGATCATCTATTACAAGATGAGAGAAGACGGAGTGAAAAACAGGGATGCCATAGGTGATATATTTTATCAAATATACGAACTGTTTAAGGAGCCAATTAGGTCGACTGGTAAAGCCGTCGATATTGATTCGCTAAACCCAGCCACGAAATTTGACAAAAGATCCGCAATGTTTATCCACGACCTAATATATCTTTCAGGGCCTATTTTGCACAAGGAATTGATTGAATTACTGAAATTAGTATTTGGTGATAACAACTATAATAATGCAACCCACTTATTGGCAATACTATCTTCATTTGAATCTATAGAACGAAATGAAGATGGTCTTTATAGAAGCAGATTAAAAAATACATACTACGATTTTAGGTTTGATATATCAAAATACATATCGACATTTAGAAATTATGCGCTAAAGAAATATCCCGAGAGACTATATGAATATTAGAGAATGTATAGCCAGAGATATCTCTATACCAGAAGCTTTAATAGATGAAGCTATCAGTGTTGCGAGAGCACACGTCAAGATATTCCATATCAAAAAGAAATCCGGCGGTAGCAGGAAAATATTCCATCCATCTAAGAAACTAAAGACTATTCAATATTGGCTCATACATAGTGTATTCAAGCGAATGACTATACACGATGCTGCCATGGCATACCGTAATGACATTTCTATACTACACAATGCCCAACTACATAGATCGAACAGGTTTTTCCTGAAAATGGATCTTGAGAATTTCTTTCCAAGCATTTCATTTTATGATCTTAAACCGCTTCTTAACCATTGGCACAAATCAGCAAATCCAGATTGGGATCTTGATCCTGAAGCTGAGGACTTAATCAGGAACGTTTGCTTCTATGAAAATGACCGGCTGGCGATAGGTTATCCTAGCTCTCCGATAATAAGTAATATTGCCATGAGAGAGTTTGACTCAAAAGCGGTTGCACTTATAACCAATCACAGATTTGGAAAAGTTATCTACACTCGTTACGCTGATGATTTGGTCTTTTCTACTGACATAAAGGGCGTCTGCTCAGAAATAAAGCACCAAATTGAAAATCTAATTGCAAATACTAATAGCCCTGATATTAAGGTAAATAATGTAAAAACTAAAATCGGGAGTAGCACTGGAGGCTCAGCTTCTGTTACAGGCCTCAAAATATGCCCAAACGGACACATAACTATACATCGAAACCAAAAAGATCATATCCGATTACTATTAAGTCTCTATAAAAAGGGAGTTCTTAATGAAGATGATCAAAGATCCTTGCTAGGGAATTTGAGTTATTGTCATTATGTAGCACCTGATTTTTATACGAAAATTTCAAAGAAATACTTTAAAGAAATTCACGAATTACGAGTAAAAGATTTATAATAAGCCAATACACATGGAGCGTAACTGGTCCAGTGATTAGTGCGTTGTTGTGAACGTTTCGCGCCCCGCCTCGTTAGCCGCCGCAAGCAATTTTATTGTGAAACTTCGACCTTACAAAAGCTCCGATCTGGAGTCCGTTGCCAATCTGTTCACTGCGTCAATTCATGGTTTAGCTATCAATCACTACGATGCCACGCAACGGGCCGCGTGGGCTACGCAACCTCCAGACATGAATGAATGGGACAAGCGACTGAGCGGGCTGCATACCGTTGTCGCGGAAAGCAATGACAATGAGCTCGCTGGATTTCTTTCTTATGCAATGAATGGCTATATCGGCCTCTTGTATGTATCGTCCCGCTATCCACGTCGCGGGGTAGCGTCCTTGCTTTATCGCGAGATCGAATCCGCGCTATTATTCGCGGGTGTCGAAGCGCTATTCACCGAGGCGAGTGTGATGGCTCGCCCATTCTTTCAGCGCCAAGGCTTTCTGATCGTGGAAGAGCAAATCGTCAGGCGTCGTGGCGTGGCCTTCAGGCGATACGCCATGCGCAAATCGATCAGGGCCGGCGGATGAGCCTGGACCGACAGCATCCGCGACGGCAATTCGCGCGGTTCAGTGAACAACCAGCTTGGCCAACATGAACACCGCCACCGCCACGATCATCCCGGCGAACAGCTTTTGCAGGGTTGGGCCAGCGATGCGTTTACCCACCGCGATACCCAGCGCCATGCCAGCCAGGCCGCCCAGTACGAAGCCGACCGTGATCCCGATATCCAGTCGGTGGCCGGCCATGACATGGGACAACAAACCGATGGCGCTGATGATGGCGATCACCCA
>JBATDL010000427.1:0-1863 GCA_049663445.1 Candidatus Competibacter sp. | reverse complement strand
GGACGGGACGCTGATTCTGAATTGGGGCAAGTTGGACGGCGGCACGGCGCTCACCGCCGGGCCTGCCCGTCAGTGATCATCCGACTGGAAGCGGGCCTCGACTCTCCGTGCGATTCCGGGCCTGACTGGACCAGCACGAGCTATAGTCAAATTTGGTGTATGGCCAGTCTGGATCAGGCAGCGAGTTTCTGCTGATTGTTTTCTATGTTGTCGGGTGGATCGACGACGGCGATGCCATCCTGAAACCGGACACCCCGTACCACCTCGGGCAGGCGCTTGAAGCCACCCAGCTTGCGCCAGCTTTTCTCCGCCGTCAGCGCCAATTGGAACACCAAGCCCAGCAAGGTATTCCGGGACACGCAGTTCTTGGTTCGGGTGGTGCGGTGGCGAATGGTGGCGAAACTCGATTCAATCGGGTTAGTCGTCCGAATATGGACCCAATGCTCGGCTGGGAACGCGTAAAAGGCCAGCAGCGCCGCCCGGTCTTTGGCCAGGATGGCGACCGCCTTGGGGTATTTGGCCCCGAAATCCCGGGTAAACCGGTCCAATGCCTGTTCCGCTTGAGCCTGGGTCTCCGCCATCCAGATTTCATGCAACCCCGCCTTGGCCTTGCCCTGGATGGATTTCGGCAATGCGTTGAGGACATTGGCCGTCTTGTGGACCCAGCAGCGTTGGCTGCGGGTTTGCGGCCACGCCTCGTCCAGCGCGGCCCAGAACCCCAGGGCGCCATCGCCAATCCCCAGCGCCGGCGGCGTTTTTAACCCACATGCTTGCAAGTCTTGTAAGAGGCCGAGCCAGGACGCCTTGGACTCCCGGTAACCATCCGACAGCGCCAACAAGCGCTTCTCCCCCTGTTCGTTGACCCCGATGAGGACGAGCAGGCACAGGCGGTCGTCCTCGCCGCGCAGGGCCGAGTAAATCCCATCCGCCCAGACATAGACAGAGTGCTCATCCGAGAGGTCTCGACGGTTCCAGGCGACATACGCCTCCGTCCATTCCGCCTTGAGGCGGCTCACCACCGCCGGCGACAAGCCCTGGGCCTGGTCGCCCAACAGGACCGACAGCACCTCCCGCATGTCCCCGGTCGAAATCCCGCGTAAATACAGCCACGGCAGCGCCGCTTCCACCCGTTGGGCTTTCCGGATATAGGGCGGCACCAGCGCCGAGTTGAACTTGATCCCGCCACCGGAACGATCACGAACCTTGGGCACCCGGACCGGCACCGGACCCAGTCCGGTGAGGATGTCCCGCTCGGGCAGGTACCCGTTGCGGACCACCGCCTGACGTCCTCCTAAATCGGTCACGTTTTCATACTGATCCAGCAACCCCTGTAATTCGGCTTCCACGGCCTTTTCAATCAGTCCTCGGGCACCCTGCCGCAACAAGTCGGTCAGCGAATCCTGGATCGACCCTGGCGTCCCCAACCACCCCGCGTGCTCTTCATTTGTCAGGCGACAGGATAAATTGACCCTCTGGCGACATTGAAAATTGACCCCCCAAGCCAGAGGGGAAATGTGATGAAGAGTCAGAAAATCCACCTTCCGAAGATCACGATCAGGAAGGGGGACGAGATGCAAACGCCAGAGGCGGTCACGGCGATGCGACGGCTGTACGAACTGGGCTGGGGGCTGCGGCGAATTGCCGGCGAGCTGGGGTGCAGCCGCAACACGGTGAAACGCCACTTGGGCCGAAGCGGCTGGGCGCCCTATCGATCGCCGGATCGGCGCCGAGCGCTGGGTGCGGTGCACGATTGGCTGGCGGCGAGTTTCCGCCAGCATCGCGGCAACGCGGACGTGGTGCGCCAAGAGTTGCAGCGGGTGCACGGCCTGCGGGTGTCGTTGCGCACGGTGGAGCGGGCGGTGC
>JBATDL010000426.1:0-1629 GCA_049663445.1 Candidatus Competibacter sp. | reverse complement strand
GTACAGCAGAATACGGTCGAGATCTGCCATACCGCCTCGTACTACTTCCACGGCAAGAACAAGGCATTCGCGCTCGACTGTTCGATACCGTTCGGCCTCACCGCTCGGCAAATGTTTGCCTGGAATTATCATGGCGAAGGCGGTCCTCTACTGCGCGAGTTTTTCGCCAAATATAACGTCGTCAACTTCCTTGGTGGCGATACCGGCACGCAGATGGGTGGCTGGTTCCGCAAGGAAATTAACTCACTGGCGGATCTGAAGGGCCTGAAAATCCGGATTCCCGGTTTTGGCGCGGAGGTGTTTTCGGCGTTGGGAGCGGTGCCGCAGTCGCTGCCGGGCGGCGAAGTTTATCCGGCGTTGGAGCGGGGCGCCATCGACGCCGCCGAATGGGTCGGCCCCTACGACGACGAAAAGCTCGGCTTCTACAAGGTGGCCAAATTCTACTATTACCCCGGCTGGTGGGAGCCGGGTCCGGTGCTGTCGTTCTATGTCAACAAGGAGCAGTGGGACAAGTTGCCCAAGCCTTATCAGGCGGCGTTCGAGGCGGCGGCGGCCGAGGCCAATGTCGGCATGCTGGCCGCCTACGACACCAAGAACCCACTGGCGATCCAGCGGCTGGTGCAAAACGGCACGCAATTGCGTCGCTATCCGGACGACGTGATGAAGGCGGCCTACGAGACGGCGCAGAAGCTCTACGCCGAGGAGTCGGCGAAGAATCCGGATTTCAAGAAGCTGTATGACTCGATGCGGGCTTTCCAGCAGGTGTCCGACATCTGGTCCGGATTGCCGGAAGGCACTTTAGCCAACTTCATGCAAGCCATGTTGCGATCCGGCAAATAGCCGCCGTGCTGTCATGCGCCCCTCTTCCCAAAGGAAGAGGGGTTAAGGATCCCCCGTTCACTGCCCCGAGGGTTGAAGCTGCCGAAACAGGTCGGCGGCGTCGTTTCGATTGACGCCGCCCCGGTTATCCTGCGGCATGAGCAGTTGCACGGGAGTTGGCTGACCGGTGTGCGTGGGGCGATCCAAACCCATCGTGACCAGCGAGGGGAAGGCGATGATCAACACCACCATGATGACCTGAATGACCACGAATGGCACCGCGCCCCAGTAGATGTCGCTGGTGCGGATCTCCGGCGGCGCCACGCTGCGCAGGTAGAACAGCGCGAAACCGAACGGTGGATGCATGAACGAGGTCTGCATGTTCACCCCCATCAGGATGCCGAACCAGACCAGGTCGATGCCAAGTTTATCGGCCACCGGCGCCAGCAGCGGCAGGATGATGAAGCTGATCTCGAAGAAGTCGAGAAAAAAAGCCAGAAAAAAGACCAGGATATTGACGAAGATCAGGAACCCCAGCGCCCCGCCGGGTAGATCGAGCAGCAGGTGCTCGACCCACAGGTCGCCGTTGACCCCGCGAAACACCAGACTGAACACACTGGAACCGATCAGGATGAAGATCACGAAGCTGGCGATCTTGGCGGTGGAATGCAGGGATTCGGTCAGCATCCTTTGGTTCAGCTTGCCCTTGGAAAACGCCAGCAGCAGCGCGCCGACCGCGCCCATCGCACCGCCCTCGGTCGGGGTGGCCCAGCCGATGAAGATGGTCCCCAGCACCAGGAAGATCAGCAC
>JBATDL010000425.1:0-1653 GCA_049663445.1 Candidatus Competibacter sp. | reverse complement strand
GCACTCATCGTGCCGGGTAGCAAGACGGCGCCCGCCCTGTCGTTCACCGCCAAGTCACGCTTTCTGGCCGGCGAGAACATCCGCTTTTGCGAACAGCCCCGCCCTTTGCGCCGTGTGTATTTTCTGGGCGACGGCAGCACCACGATGCTGGAATTTCAGCGCCTGAGCGCGGCCGAGGCCCTGATGGAATGGGTCAAGCACTCCTTCCTGCTCGACGTGGAAGAAAAGCCCAGGCTCGCCTCCCATTTTGACCAAGTAGCCAAACTGGCGAACCAGCCGATTCATTACCGCCTCGATTACCCAAGGCGTTTCGAGGACTTGGCGCGTGTCCGGGAGGCTATTGTGGAACACGCGCGCCATGCAGGTGATCGCGTATGATTTCCCTGGTATATGACCATGCGGCAAGCATGGAGAATGATATACGCTACGTGTTCCATGAAGGGCCGTGCCTATTTTCCGGAGGTTGACATGACGAACCCGGCCATCCAAACCGCTTTCGATGCTGAAACCTATCTGGCTTGGGAAGAGCGGCAAGTGGAAAAGCATGAGTTTATCGCCGGTGAAGTGTTCGCCATGGCGGGCGCGCGGCGCGAACATGTGGTGGTGTCTGGTAACCTATACGCCGCTTTCAAGCAACGCTTGCGTGGCGGACCCTGTCAGGCGTATATCGCGGATTTGAAATTGCGGGTGGAAGCGGCGGATGCCTTTTTCTACCCGGATGTCGTGGTGTCCTGCGATCCGCGCGATCACACGGCGGACCAATTCATCGCCCATCCGACCTTGATCGTGGAAGTGTTGTCGGAGTCCACTGCCGCCCTCGACCGAGGCAACAAGTTCGCGGCTTACCGCACGTTGCCGTCGTTACGGGAATACGTGCTGGTGGACATCGAAGCGCGCCGCATGGAAACGTTTCGGCGCACTCCGGAAAACGACTGGTTGTTTCACGAGTCTCTTGCCGGTTGCGGGGAATGCTTGTTCCCGGCGTTGAACGTCTCGATTCCGTTCGAGGAGATCTTCGAGAACGTCGTTCCCCAAGCCGGAGAGAATGACGCTTCCGCAACCGAATGATGAATGGTAACCACAGTGGAAAGCCGCTTGATGTTAACCCGCGACGCGCGTTTGCAAATTCCCGATCAGGTGGTCACTCGCCAGGTCGGCGACGAGACCGTCCTCCTCAATCTCGAATCCGGGACCTACTTCGGCCTCGATCCGGTGGGCAGCCGCTTCCTCGAACTGCTCGAAGCGCAAGGTACGCTCGCGGCGGTTCTTGCCAAGATGTTGGAGGAGTTCGACGTGACCGAAGCACAACTGGAGGCCGATCTCCTGCGGCTCGCGGACGAGATGCTCGCCAGCGGTTTGCTCGTAACGGCGTAGCGGTCGGGAATCAGCGAGTGGTTCGCTCGCATGGCCGATGAGAGGATTGAGTTGGAAATAACCACTCGTGCAACCCTGCTGGCCTGCCTGCATCGAGATGAAAGCCGGCTCGATCCGGCAGCTTTGTCCGCCTTGACCAATGCGGAATGGTCGGCTTTGGTCGAGATGGCGACCCGGCACGGTGTGGCGCCTCTGCTGTATCGGCGGTTGAAGGCTCCCCCACTAGCCGGGTGTGTGCCGGATGGCGTGCGGGAACGACTGCGGGGTGTGTATCTCAAT
>JBATDL010000424.1:0-1701 GCA_049663445.1 Candidatus Competibacter sp. | reverse complement strand
CCGAAATCACTGTTTGGGATCCGCTGATCCGCCTGTTTCATTGGATCCTAGCAGCCGCGTTCTGCATCGCCTACTTCACCCAGGGTGAGTGGTTCGAAAATATCCAGGACCGCCTGGACGGTGAGTGGCTGCAAACCGTCCACGTCTGGGCCGGCTACACCATCGCCGGACTGCTGCTATTCCGCCTGCTCTGGGGCTTCGTCGGGCCGCGCCACGCCCGATTCGCCGACTTCGTGCGCGGGCCGAGCGCCACCCTGTCCTACCTCAAACAGGTATTAACCCTGCGCGCGCCCCGTCATCTGGGGCACAATCCGGCTGGCGGCGCCATGATTGTGATCCTGTTGCTGAGTCTGACCACCGCCGTCACCGCCGGCTTGCTGCTGTACGGCGCTGACAAGGGTCTAGGTCCGCTGGCCGGCCTGCTGGCCGGCAGCAGCGAAAACACCATCCGATCCATCCAGGAGATCCACGAATTTTTCGCCAACTTCACTCTCGTATTGATCGCTGGACATTTGATTGGAGTGGTTTGGGAAAGCCTGCTGCACCGCGAAAACCTGGCCCGCGCCATGGTCACCGGACGCAAGCGCGCCTGACTCCTGAAGTTCGCGGAACCGCGCCCATGCGTCCCTTCCGACCCATTGCTGTCCTGCTGTTGGCCGTGAACCTGCTGGCGGCAGGTTCGGTCATGGCCGGGCGTGACCCCGACGAAATCCGCCAGTTGCGCGGCACCGGACAAATCCTGTCGCTGGAAACCATCATTGCCAACCATCGCACCCGGCATCCCGGCGGCCAACTGCTGGAAGCGGAACTGGAATCCAAGCACGGCAGCTACGTCTACGAACTGAAATTTCTGAGCGGTGACGGCGTGGTGCGGGAATTCGAATACGATGCCCGCACTGGCGAACTGTGGCGTTTCGAGCATGAAGAACACGAAGAGTAAGAATTAGCGATGCGCTTGCTGCTAGTCGAGGACGATGCGCTGCTGAGCGGCCGGCTGCGCGGCGAACTGCAACGGGCCGGTTTCGCCGTGGACGTGGCGGACAACGGCGTGGATGCCGGCTTTATGGGCGAGTCCGAACCCTACGATGTGGTAGTACTGGATATCGGGTTGCCCGGCCGCTCCGGGCTGGACGTGCTGCGGGGCTGGCGCACAGCCGGCAATCCGGTACCGGTGCTAATCCTCACCGCCCGCGACACCTGGCATGAAAAAGTGGATGGCTTTAAGGCCGGCGCCGATGACTACCTGAGCAAACCGTTTCACACTGCCGAACTGATCGCCCGCTTGCACGCGCTGCTGCGGCGCGGTATCGCCCGGCCGTCCGGCCCGCTGCACGCCGCCGGACTGGAACTGGACGAAGAAACCCAAACCGTGCGGGTAATCGCCACCGACGCCACGTTCGAACTGACCGGCACCGAGTTTCGCCTGCTGCGCTACCTCATGCTGCACCCCGGCCAAGTGCTGTCGAAAACCCGGCTGGTCGAACACGTCTACGATTTCGAGACCGAGCGCGACAGCAACGTGCTGGAGGTCTACATCAACCGACTGCGCCGCAAGCTTGGCCGCGACCTGATCGCCACCCGCCGCGGCCAAGGCTACGTGTTCGGTACCGAAGGAACATGACCTCGCTGCAAGCCCGACTGTCGGCCGGTTTGATTCTGGTGCTGGCCCTGTTGATGGTGCTGGCGGTCGCCCTTGGCGGC